>CAZUZJ010000081.1:0-9424 GCA_964624225.1 uncultured Desulfobulbia bacterium
GCCAGTGATCCGATGGTGCGCAAAAGCTTTCATTGTGACGCGGTGGTGCTGGCCGCGGCGCCGGCAGCGGCTCCGAAACTCGTTCTGTTGCTGCTTGCCGACAATGGCCGAGTAGCGATCGACCGCGGATCGCCTTTCCGGCAGCACGCGACCCTCCTGCTGGAAAATGCCCTGCAACTCTATAGCAGGAAGGATGATCGGCGGGCAACGACCCTGAAGACGTCGCGGGAGACACTGTTTCACCAGTGGCTGCGACAGGGCGAACAGATCGGTGCCGAGGAAAAGGGAGCGGTCGCGGCGAAAGACGTCATGATTGATCTCAAGGGGTTGAGCCTGCGTAAGGCCATGCAGGAACTTGATCGTTTCGATGTCAAGGTGGTGGTGAAGGGGTCGGGTGTCGTCATCCGTCAACATCCTGCTGTCGGCGACCGGGTGCGGGCCGGCAGCGTCGTCGTGTTGCAGGCGGAACAGAGGTGAGGGAGATGGCGATTCCACCGAATATGGGGCTGGGCGCTTTGTGTCAGGCCGCCGGACTGCGCTGCCCGTCCGGCGCTGAGCAGATCGTGGTGGGTGGAATCACTGAGGATTCCCGCGGCGCCACGGCCGGCATGCTCTTTGTTGCCGTGTCGGGAACCCGGGTAAACGGCCATGACTTTATCGGTCAGGCGGTGGCCAACGGCTGTGTCGCGGTACTGGCGCGGGATGATGCCGCCGGACAATGGCCGGTCCCGGTTATTCGGGTCGCGGACACCGGCCGGGCGCTCGGTCTTCTTGCTGCAGCGCTGTATGGTTTTCCTGGAAGTCGGATGCGGATGATCGGCATCACCGGCACCAACGGCAAGACGACCAGCAGTTATCTGCTTGAATCAATGATCCGGGCCGGAGGCGGCGTACCCGGGGTTATCGGCACGGTGGCCGTCCGCTTTGCCGGTCAGGATATCCCCGCCGCCCTCACCACCCCGCGTCCGGTGGAACTGCAGAAGATTCTCTGGCAGATGGCGGAGGCCGGCGTCACCCATGTCGTGATGGAAGTTTCCTCCCATGCCCTGGTCCAGGAGCGGATAAACGGTCTGCTCTTTGATGTCGCGCTTTTCACCAACATCAGCCGTGATCATCTCGATTTCCACGGCAGCATGGAGAGCTATTTCCAGGCCAAGACAAGACTCTTTACCGACTATCTGAAAAAGGACGGCCAGGCGGTGGTGGTGCTGGAGGCGGACCGGGCAGGCTTTGATCACTTATCAGGCTGGAGTGGACGGCTCATCGAACTGCTGGACCGGCGGGGCCGGCAGTGCCTCTCCTGCGGCATTGGCGGCGGTGACGTCTGCGCCGACCGCTTTCAATTTGATCTGCGGGGAATCAGCGCCGAGGTGCAGGGGCCCGGCGGCAGGATGACGCTGACCAGTCCGCTGGTGGGGGAGTTCAATCTCCGCAATATCCTCGGCGTCGTCGGTTGTGCTTTGGCCCTGGGCATTGGGCCGGAAGAGATCAGGCAGGCAGTCGCTGAATGTCATGGCGCACCGGGCCGCCTGGAGAGGGTCGCTGGAGCGGAAGGGGCGGATAATGCGGAGAAACTGCCGCAGGTGGCGGTGTTTGTTGATTACGCCCACACCCCGGATGCACTGGAAAAGGTGTTGACCACATTGCGACAACTGGGGCCGGAACGGCTTATTGTCGTTTTCGGGTGCGGCGGCGATCGGGATCGGGGCAAACGGCCACTGATGGGTGGCGTTGCCGCTCGGCTGGCTGATGTCGTCCTCATCACCTCAGATAATCCACGCAGCGAGGCGCCGGGCAAAATTCTTGCGGAAATAGCCGAGGGGGTCGTGGAAAACGGTGGGAAACGGGTTGCCGCGGCACAACTCATGCTTGAGCGCCCCTGTCGGGGTTACGATGTCATCGCGGACCGGGCGGAGGCGATTCGCGTCGCCGTCCGCGGAGCAGCTCCGGGCGATGTTGTGCTGATCAGCGGCAAGGGGCATGAATGCTACCAGATCATCGGTAACCAGCGGCTTGACTTTGATGATCGGCAGCAGGCGAGGCATGAATTGCAACGGGCCGGACAGGCGGCATAACGGCAAAAGGAGAAAGGGGCATGGAGCTGGGACGGAGTCTGGGAAAAGAGTTCTGCCGGCAGGGGGCCGATCGGGCGATGACGGATTTTGGGTGCGGCTTTAACACGGTGCAGGATCCGGTCTGGACATTGAGTCAGGTGCTGATCGCCACCGGCGGCCGTTTTGTCGGCGGGCCTTCCAACGCCAAATTCCGGACGATTTCCACAGACAGTCGCACTCTGCAGCCCGGCGATCTTTTTCTCGCCCTGAGCGGCGAGCGGTTTGACGGGCAGCTTTTCATCGCCGAGGCGATCCGTAAGGGCGCAAGCGGAGTTATCGTCTCCACGCCTCCGGCGACGGAGCTGTCGGTGCCGGTCATTCTCGTTGCTGATACCCTCCGCGCCCTCGGCGATCTGGCCGCTTACCGGCGGGCTCTGATGACGAACCTTCAGGTTCTTGCCCTGACCGGCAGTTCTGGTAAAACCACGGTCAAGGAGATGTGTGCGGCTATCCTTCGTCTCGAATACAATGTCTTGAAAACAGAAGGGAATCTCAACAATCTCATCGGCCTGCCGCTCACCCTGCTCCGGGTTGATTGCCGTCATGACGTGGCGTTACTGGAGATGGGCATGAACCGGCCCGGTGAAATAGCCCGAATGACCGAGATTGCCGATCCTGATATCGCCTGTATCGTCAACATTCAGGGGGCCCATCTTGCCGGGCTGCAAAGCATCGAGGGCGTAGCCCGGGCCAAAGGCGAACTCTTTCGTGGCGGCAAGACCTGGGCCAGGTTCTGTGTCAATATCGATGATCCCCGGGTGCGGGCTCTGGCGCGGGAGTGTTCCCAGGAGCAGATCCTCTTTGGTCTCGGTCGCAAGGCCGCGGTGCGCGCCACCCATGTCAGGAATCTCGGTGAGGATGGCATGCTTTTTTCCCTGCATGTCGGCGCCCGGAAACAGCGGGTTCAGCTCCACGCTCTGGGTGAGCATAACGTCGGCAACGCCCTGGCCGCCGCGGCCATGGCCCATGCCGCCGGGGTCGAGATGGATCAGATCGCCGCCGGACTCCGGGAATTCCGGCCCTACGACAAACGTCTGCAGGTGCTGACCGTCGGTGGACTCAAGGTGGTCAATGACTGCTATAACGCCAACCCCTCTTCCATGCTGGCAGCCTTGAATACGGTGCGCGGCATCAAGAAGAACGCCAAAACCGTTGCCGTACTCGGCGACATGCTGGAGCTCGGCAGCGACAGTGATCGTGAGCACCGGCGGCTGGGGGAGACGGTGGCCTGCAAGGGTTTTGATTATCTTTTTGCCGTGGGCGAATTTTCCCGGAAAATGGTGGAGGGCGCCCTCGACGCCAGTATGACCATGAAACAGGCCAGACAGATGGAGGGCAAGGACGAGATCGTTGAAGCCATCGTCAAGCTGGTGGCCCTGGGCGAGCTGCAAAAGGGGGATTACATCCTGATCAAAGGATCGCGGGGCATGCGGATGGAAACCATTATTGAACAACTCGGCAACAGGCTGTAAGAGCGAAGCGCCATGCTGTATCATCTGCTCTATCCTCTCCATACCCTGTTCGGCGGCTTCAATGTCTTCCGCTACATCACCTTCCGGTGTATCGGCGCCATTGTCACCGCCTTTCTCATCACCCTGCTGCTCGGGCCCCGTTTCATCGCCCTCATGAAGAGCAGACAGGTCGGCCAGGTGGTTCGCGATGACGGGCCGGAATCGCATTTCAGTAAACGCGGAGTGCCGACCATGGGCGGGCTGCTTATCCTCGGAGCAGTGACTCTTTCCACCCTCCTCTGGGTTGACCTCACCAATGTCTATGTCTGGCTGATCCTGGCGTTGACCCTCTGGTATGGGATGATCGGCGCCATCGACGATTACCGCAAGATCAGGAAGAAAAACAGCAAGGGTTTGAGCGGCCGGGGCAAACTGCTGTTACAGACCGCTGGCGTTCTGGTTGTCGGCGTCGTTCTGGTGAATCAGCCGGGTTTTGACACCTCGCTGAGTTTTCCTTTTGTCAAGGACGTGAAACCGGAGCTGGGCTGGTTCTACCTGCTCTTCATGGTGCTGGTCATTGCCGGCGCCTCCAATGCGGTGAATCTGACCGACGGGCTTGACGGTCTGGCCACCGGCCCGACAGTGGTAACGAGCGGGGTCTATCTCCTTTTTTCCTATCTGGCCGGCCATGTCGGCATGTCTGCCTATCTGCAGATTCCCTTTGTCCCCGGCGCCGGTGAGGTGACGGTGTTCTGCGGGGCGCTGGCCGGAGCGAGTCTCGGTTTTCTCTGGTTCAATGCCTTTCCGGCCCAGGTCTTCATGGGCGATGTCGGATCGCTTGCCATTGGCGGGGCGATCGGCATGGTGGCGGTTATCATCAAGCAGGAGATCCTGCTGGTGCTGGTGGGCGGTGTATTTGTCATGGAGGCGCTCTCCGTTATCATCCAGGTCGGTTACTTCAAGATCTCCGGTGGCAAGCGGATTTTTCTCATGGCCCCTTTTCATCATCATTTTGAAAAAAAGGGGTGGCAGGAGCCGAAGGTGGTCATTCGTTTCTGGATCATCTCCATCATTCTCGGCCTGACCGCCCTGGCCACCCTCAAGCTCAGGTAACCGGCGATGGCGCTCATCGATAGACTCAAAAAGAATCCTGCCGGATGCACGGTGCTGGTGGTAGGGGCTGCCAAATCGGGATTTGCCACCCTGCGGTTGCTGGACAGGCTGGGGGTCAGGGTCATGCTCAGTGAAAAGGGACCGGAAAGCGGTCTTGATCCGCTCCTGCTGGACTGGCTGCGGACGAACGGAGTAAGGTTTGAGACCGGCGGGCACAGTCGGGAACTTTTCCAGGCCGCCGACGGTATCGTCGTCAGTCCCGGTGTGCCGCTTGACCTGCCGGAGCTTGTCGCGGCCCGGGCGGCCGGTTGTGAGATCATTGGAGAACTGGGGCTGGGAGTTGCTTTTCTCGCCATCCCGGTGGTAGCCATCACCGGAACCAACGGCAAGACGACCGTGACCCAGCTCATTCATGATCTGTTGGTTTTTGCAGGACGCAAGGTCTTTCTCGGCGGCAATATCGGGACGCCACTCACCGAATACCTGCTGGGGGAGCAGGATGCCGAGGTGGCGGTGCTGGAGGTGAGCAGTTTTCAGCTCGATACGGCAGGCGACTTCCGGCCCACGGTGGCTGTGTTGCTGAACATCAGTCCGGACCATCTTGACCGCTACCCCTCATATGAGGACTATGCGGCATCGAAGATGAGCATTTTCAGAAATCAGCAAGCGACTGATGCGGCGGTTCTCAACAGTGACGACGAGGAAACCTTGCGCAACCTGCGAATCTTTCCGGTTCCGGCAAAACAGTTCTGGTTTTCCGGGACAAGGGGGCCGGCCAACGGCGCCGGTCCAGGGATTCGGGACGATGCAATCACCCTCTTCGGTGATTTTGCCGGCGAAAGCTATCGACTGCCGGATAGTCTGGCCAAATCGCCGAATCGGGAAAATGCCATGGCCGCGGTGCTGGCCGCTCGACTGCTGAAGTGCCCGTCCGAGGCGGTGCAGGCGGGACTGTTGCGCTTTCAGCGGGCGCCCCATCGCCTCACCGTGGTTGCCGAGATTGACGGAGTGGTCTATATTGACGATTCCAAAGCGACCAATATCGGGGCGGTGAAGTCGGCCCTTGACGGCATGACCCGTCCGGTCATTCTGATCGCCGGCGGCCGCGACAAGGGGGGGGATTACCGCTACCTGGCTGATGCCATCCGGGCCCGGGTCAAGGCCATGGTGCTGATCGGCGAGGCCCGGGAAAAAATGGCGTCTTCACTGGCCGGTCTCGCGTCCATCACCATGGCGGAGAATCTGGCGGAAGCGGTGGCAACGGCGGCCCGATCGGCCAGTCCGGGGGATGCGGTGCTGCTCTCCCCAGCCTGCGCCAGTTTTGACATGTTTCGGAGTTACGCCGACCGCGGCGAGAAATTTCAGCAGGAGGTCCGGCGTCTGGCGCAAACGCAGGCCCGGATTGCTGGCAAATGACGCAATGACGAACGACAATGACGCAGGAATGGGGAAGGGAAAATGGAAAAAATATGCTGCCGCTGCAGAAGGAATGAA
This sequence comes from uncultured Desulfobulbia bacterium, assembly GCA_964624225.1. Classification (GTDB taxonomy): domain Bacteria; phylum Desulfobacterota; class Desulfobulbia; order Desulfobulbales; family SURF-16; genus DB1. The sequence goes on from CAZUZJ010000081.1 coordinate 6,173, forward strand.
CGCGAGGGGCAATGGGTGAGGATCAAAGTCGACGATGACAAAGTGTTTTCCTATGGCTTTTGCCCCAGTTGCTATCAGGAAACCATGGCCGAGATCAAGATGGCCTCCGAACACCGGCATGCTAAACCGGTTGCGCTGCGGGTCTGACAGGGACGATGGGGAAAACGGAGATGCGGGTCATGGTCAGCGGGGGGGGAACCGGCGGCCATCTTTTCCCGGGAATTGCGGTGGCGGAAGCGATTCTGGCGCGTTTCCCCGGCAGCCGGGTGCTGTTTGTCGGCACCGGTCGACCGACGGACGAGCGGGTGCTGGCAACCAGACAATTCGAGAAGAACTCGATCCGCTGTGCCGGCCTGAAAGGGAAATCTCTGCCGGCCAAGGTTGTTGCCCTGCTGCAACTCCCCTTTGCTGTCATTGGCGCCCTTGGCCTGGTCCGCCGTTTCCGGCCGGCGGTGGTGCTGGGGGTCGGTGGCTATATCACCGGGCCGGTGCTGCTGGCCGCGAAACTGCTGGGGGTACCGACCTGCATCCATGAGCAGAACTCGGTGCCCGGCCTGGCCAACCGCAAACTGGGACGCCTGGTGGATCGGGTCTTTCTGTCCATCTCCGGCAGCGAACGTTTCTTCCCAACCGGCAAATGTGTGCTGACCGGCAACCCCCTGCGGGGAGAACTGCTGACTGCGGCAGCTCGGGAGCGGGACAAGGGCGGCAGGAAAACCGTGTTGGTGCTGGGGGGCAGTCTCGGCGCCCATCGGCTCAATACCCTTTTGCCGGAGGCCATGGCCATTGTCCGGCAAACGGTGGGTGATGCCTTTGATCTCATTCATCAGACCGGCAGGGATGATGAAGAGCTGGTGGCCGATTGCTACCGGCAAGCCGGGATGGGCGCCGAGGTCAGGGCCTTCTTTGATGACATGGCGGACCTTTATGGTCGGGCGGATCTGGTGGTGTCGCGGGCCGGGGCGACAACGCTTGCGGAAATGACCCTGTTCGGCCTGCCGATGATCCTGATCCCCTATCCCTACGCCGCTGACGATCACCAGCGTCACAATGGGGAATCACTGGTGCGGGGCGGGGCGGCCCTGCTCTTTGGGCAGGAGGAGCTCACTGCCCAGTCCCTGGCCGCGGCAATCAGCGACTTGTTGACTGATGACGACAAACGGCGGCGGATGGGGCAGGCTGCGAAAGCACTGGCCCGGCCAGATGCCACCGCGGCGATCGTTGAGCAGTGCCTGGCGTTGATCGGCCGGCAATAAAAGGAAATGGCTGTGCGCAGCCTGGAAAGGACAAAGGAAATCCTTGTATAACAAAACAAAACATATCCATTTTGTCGGTATCGGCGGCATCGGCATGAGCGGCATTGCCGAACTGCTGCTCAATCTCGGTTACAAGGTGAGTGGTTCGGATCTGCGGGAAACCGACATCACCCGCCGGCTTGCCGGGCTTGGCGGCAGGATCCATCGGGGCCATGCCGGCGCCTGGGTGGAGGGGGCCGATGTGGTGGTCGTTTCCTCGGCGGTGCAAGAGGACAATCCGGAGGTCGCTGCGGCGCGCGCCGCCTTTATCCCGGTCATCCCCAGGGCAGAGATGCTGGCCGAACTGATGCGGCTGAAAAAATACGGGATTGCGGTTGCCGGCAGCCACGGCAAGACATCCACCACCTCCCTGGTGGGCTGGATTCTCGGCCAGGCCGGTTTTGATCCGACCGTGGTCATCGGCGGCAAGGTCAACAGTCTCGGCACCAATGCCAGGCTCGGCGACGGCGAGTTTCTGGTGGCAGAGGCGGATGAAAGCGACGGCTCCTTTCTCCAGCTGGCGCCGGTGATCGAGGTGGTCACCAATATCGATCTGGAACATCTTGATTTTTATGAAGATATTCATCAGATTAAACATCTCTTTCTGGAATTTATCAACAAGATCCCCTTTTACGGAGTGGCGGTGGTCTGTCTTGACGACGACAACATTGCCTCCTTGTTGCCCCATATCAAGAAACGGGTCATCACTTACGGTCTGAGCGCCCAGGCCGACTTCTGGGGGCGCATGATCCGGACCGAAGGGTTGCAGAGCCGCTACGAGGTCTGCCGGGGCAGTGAGGTGCTGGGTGAGGTGACCATCGGTTTTCCCGGCCGTCACAATGTGTTGAACAGCATGGCCGCCCTCGCTGTCGGCCTTGAGCTGGAGATCCCTTTTGACCGGATCGCCGCCGCCATCGCCACCTTTTCCGGGGTGCAGCGGCGTTTGCAGATCAAGGGGGAGGCGCGGGGTATCACCATCATCGACGATTATGGCCATCATCCGACCGAGATCAAGGCCACCCTTGCCTCCATCCGCGATGCCTGGCCGAGCCGCCGGCTTGTTGTTCTCTTTCAGCCGCACCGTTATTCCCGCACCAGGGGCCTGTTCAAAGAGTTCTGCACCGCCTTTCATGACGCGGATCTGCTGGTGCTGACCGAGATCTATCCGGCCAGCGAAAAGCCGATTCCCGGGGTCACGGCCGAAAGTCTGATGACCGGGATCCGTGAACACGGACAGCGCCATGTCTATCTGGCGGAAAGGGTTGATGAGGTGGCGCCGCTGATCGTGCCCATGCTGACCGCCGGCGATATCGTCCTCAGTCTGGGGGCCGGCGATATCTGGCAGGCCGGAGAGCAGGTTTTTGCCGCTCTCGCGTGATTGGGAGACGCCGGAATGGGCCGCGGCCTTTGGCGAGGCAACGGCCGGCTTTCTGGGTGGAAAAATCCGCTGGCATGTCCCGCTGGCGGGTTACACGACATACCGGATCGGTGGTCCGGCGGAAGCGCTGGTGTTTCCGGAACGCAGCAGCGAGCTTGCCTGTCTGCTCCAGGTGCTGCGGCGCCTGCATATCCCCTGGCTGCTGCTCGGGCGCGGCAGTAATGTCCTGGTGGCCGATAGCGGGGTCAGGGGCGTCGTCATTGTCCTGGGTCGCGGTTTTGGGGCCATCGAGACTGTCGGCCAGACCGCGGCGGGGGTGCTGGTCAGGGTTGAGGCGGGATGCGCCCTGGCCCGGCTGGTGAACTGGACGGTGCAGCACGGGCTGGCCGGACTCGAGTTTGCCGTCGGCATTCCCGGCAGTGTCGGCGGGGCCATTGTCATGAATGCCGGGGCCTGGCAGCAGGAGATGCGCGATGTCCTGGAGGAGGTGACGCTGATGGATGGCAGCGGTGCCGTGGCGGTTCGGCCGGCGGCTCAGATGGCTTTTTCCTACCGGAGCTGGGGAGAGGAAAACGATCG
>CAZUZJ010000082.1:0-9400 GCA_964624225.1 uncultured Desulfobulbia bacterium
AATCCGATACCTCGCTGTTGTCGTCCAGGGGAAAGGGCGGCGTTTTGCTGGCATTGAGGATGCGCAGCTCGTGGACCATGACCTCGATGGCGCCGGTGGCGAGATTGTCGTTGGTCATCCCTTCGGGGCGTCTGCTGACCCGGCCGCGGACGGCAATGACCCATTCGCTGCGCAGCACATGGGCCTTGGCATGGGCCTCGGGGTTGTGTACCGGGTTGAAAACAACCTGGGTAATGCCCCAGCGGTCGCGCAGGTCAATGAAGATGACCCCGCCGTGGTCACGCCGGCGCAGCACCCAGCCCATCAGGGTTACTTCCGTGTCACTGTCGCCAGCGCCAAGATCATTACAGGTATGACTGCGGTGCAGCTCACCCATGGACTCCATAGGAACTCCTTTCTCTGTTGGTTGAAGAGACAATCGTGTATGCGTTTCCGGTTGACGGCAACCGGCCCGGATTGCTGAAATTCGGCAACCGTCAGCCGCCCTGCCTTCGGTTCGTCAGAATGGTGACAAGGGTGGTGATCCATCGGTCCGGATCATTGTCAATGGCCAGCGCGGTCTGCTCGCTGGTCTCCATGTTGCGCAGCGTGGCCTCGCCCCGGGCCAGTTCCTCTTCGCCCATGATCAGGGCGAAACGGGCGCGTGCCTTGCCGGCCTGTTTCATCTGATTTTTCAGACTGCGATCCTGGTAATCGATGAGGACGCCCAGTCCTGCCCGACGCAGGGTGTGAGTCAGGACAAAGCCCCGGTTCTGGGCGGCAGGCCCCAAGGCGACGATGAAGATATCCGGAGGCGGCGCCGCTGCGCCGCGCTCCTGTTGGGCCAGCAGCAGGGCGAGCCGTTCCATGCCCATGGCGAAACCGATGCCCGGCACATTGGGACCACCGAGCTGGCGCACCAGGCCGTCGTAACGGCCGCCGGCGCCCACCGCGCTCTGAGCGCCGAGGGCGTCGGTCACCAGCTCGAAGGTGGTGCGCGTGTAATAGTCAAGTCCCCGCACCATGAAGGAGTTGACCTGATAGGGAACGGCGAGCAGGTCGAGCCCCTCTCTGACCTGCCGGAAATGATCGGCACAGGCGGAGCAGAGATGCGCGAGGATCGACGGCGCATCGACGTACTGTTCCCGACAGTGGCCGCTTTTGCAGTCGAGCACCCGCAGGGGATTGGTTTCCCGGCGGCGCTGACAATCCTCGCAGAGCCCCTCCCGATTGTGAAGAAAATCGCGCAGGGCCGTGTTGAAGGCAGGTCGGCAGGCCGGGCAGCCGAGGGAATTGATTTCGAGACTGGCCGTCAGTCCCAGCTCGCTGATGAGGAGTCGGGCCATGGCCATCAGTTCCGCGTCGATGCGCGGATGATCCGAGCCCAGCACCTCGACGCTCATCTGATGGAACTGGCGAAGGCGGCCCTTCTGGGGGCGTTCGTGGCGGAACATGGGGCCGATGGTGTACAGCTTCTGCACCGGGGCCGCGGCGTGGAGGCCGTTTTCGATATAGGCGCGCAGCACCGAAGCCGTTCCTTCCGGGCGCATGGTCAGGGAGGCGCCGTTGCGGTCGATGAAGGTGTACATCTCCTTTTCGACGATATCGGTGGTCGCGCCGATGGTGCGGACAAAGAGTTCCGTTTTTTCGAGAATCGGCACCTTGATCTCGGCCCGGTGGAAGATGTCCCGGGCCGTTTTTTCGATGAACTGCCAGGTTTCCACCTCGCCGGGAATGATATCCTTAAAGCCTTTCAGGGCGGTGATGCTCACGTTGCAACCTCGTCAACTGCCGTCTTGGCGCGGCAGATGCTGTCTGGAAAAAAACTCGCGTACCGGAAATGCAGGGTGTGGATGTCCGGTCGCGTGGCGTATTTTTGGTGCCGGCAGGCACGGCAATAAAAAACTGTTAAATTTATCTGAAGAGGGACGGGAAGTCAAGATGGCAAAAGAGAAAAGCGTGGCTGATTAGGCGTCGCCCCCTTCTTTTTCTCCGGATTGCCGCCATGAATGGAGAAAGGCGGGGATTTCCGCCGCCGCCATCGGTCTGGCGAAAAGATAGCCCTGAGCCAGTTGACAGCCGCATTGTCGGACAAAGGCGAGCTGCTCCGCTGTCTCCACTCCTTCAGCGACCACCTGCATGGCCAGATGGCGGGCCAGGGCGGCGATACCTGCCACCAGCCGGCCGTCATACTCGTCATAAAGCGCCTTGCGGACAAAGGGACGGTCGATTTTCAGGGCATGAATGGGCAGATGTTTGAGAAAGGCGAGGGAGTGATAGCCGGAACCGAAATCGTCGATGGCGATCCTGATGCCGGTGTCCGCCAGCAGCAGGAGAATCATCGCCGTTTTTTGCGGATCAGCCATGATAACCGTTTCGCTGATTTCGATGGTCAAACGGGCTGGGTCAAGGTCGGCGCGGCGCAGCTCCCCGCTGATGGTCTCCACCAGATTGTCCTCCTGGATCTGGGAGGCGGCAAGATTCAGGGAGAGGGTAAGTCGCTCATCCTGGCAGCCGGCGAGAATTTCCCGGCCCAGCCGGCAGAATTCGGCGAGCAGTCGCCGTCCCATATGGGCCATCAGGCCGGCATTCTCGCAGACCTGCAGAAAACCCGTTGGTTCCAGGATGCCACGCTCGGCATGGCGCCAGCGGGCCAGGGCCTCAAAGCCGTCCACCTCTATGGTGGCAAGATTGATGATGGGCTGAAAGAAGAGGGTGAACTGATCGGCGGCAAGCCCCCGGCGGATCTCTTCCTCACGGACGAGCCGCTCCTGGGCGTATTCATGCATGAGGGTCGAGAAGAAGTGAATCCGGTTTTTCCCCTGTTGTTTGGCCTGGTACATGGCCTGATCGGCGTTGGCGATGAGGGTGTCGCAGTCGGCGCCGTCATCGGGATAGACCGCCATGCCGACGCTGCCGCCAACCGAGAGGTGCTGGTTCTGATAAGGAAAGGGGGTGGCCAGGGACTTCAGGATCCGTTCGGCGATGGTCAGGGCGAAATCCTCACTGTCGAGATCGCCGATAATGGCGACGAATTCGTCGCCGCCGATGCGGCAGACCGTGTCCTCCGGCCGGAAGAGGGTTTTGAGTCGCTGGGCCACCCCCTTTAACACCGCGTCGCCGGCGGTATGGCCCAGGGTATCGTTGATGACCTTGAAATTATCCAGATCCATGAACAGGACCACCACTTTCTTGCGCCGGCGTCCGGCATGGGCGATGGCAATGTGCATCTGATCCTTGAGCAGCAGCCGGTTCGGCAGGCCGGTGAGGGCATCGTGCATGGCCTGGTGGAGAATGATCATCTCCTGTTTCTTTTGCTCGCTGATGTCGCGGAAAGAGGCGATATAATACTCTCGTTGCTGCTCCTTTTCCTCCATCCTGGCAATGGCGAGCCACAACGGAAGGATGACGCCGTCCCGGCGGCGGCAGAAAACCTCCCAGGCCCATGCCCCGCTGTCCCGGAGAGCGGTTATGATGGAATGGTAAAAGGTTGCCTCGTGGTTGCCGCTGTCGAAAACGGCGATGGGGATTGCCGGGAGGGTGTCCGGCGCATGACCGACGATGCGGCCGGTGGCAGGATTAGCCTTGAGGATGCGGCCGCAGTCATCGGCCACCAGGATGCCTTCCAGGGCATGGGAAAAGGCGTTGCCCATGAGGCGCAGTTCGGCGTTGGCACGGGTCAGGGCCGCGGTCCGCTCCCTGACCCGGCTTTCCAGTTGTTCGTTGGCGATTTTCAGGAGTTTTTCGCTGCTTTGGAGCAGTTCGAAACTGTCCCGCAACTCCCGCTGCTTGTCGGAGAGGGAATCGGCCATCCGATTGAAGGAGGCGGCGAGCTGACCGACCGGGTCGCGGGCCGGCATGTCGATCCGAACGGTCAGCTCGCCTTCTGCCAGTCTCTTTGTTCCCTGGATCAGGCGGCCGATCCGGCTGGCGAGCAGGGTATTGATGAAAAAGGCGAAAAAAACGGCAAACAGGACGCTGATCGTGGCGAGGGTCAGAAACTGGCGCTGTTTCCGATCGGCGGCCTCTTCCATGGCGCCGCGCTGCGCTTCCAGCTCGTCGCGTTGGCGGCGGACCAGCTCCTTTTGGTGGATGCGCAATTTGTCCCAGATGGTTGCAATGGTGACCTCCTCCTCGCCGGCCATCGACATGGCGGGGTAGGTTTCCCAGGTGTCATAAATATGGGGCAGATTGACCCGCAGGGTATGGAGGAGATTGTCCAGATCGGCCAATGCGCGCCGCGTTCCCGGTTCGCCCGGACTGCTTGCCCGCAGTTCGTGGAGCCTCTCGTCAGCGAGATCGAGCAGGGTGAGAACGGTTGCGAGCTGGCGGGTGTCGCCGGACAGGTATTTCCCCACCATGCGCTCCAGGCCGGTCAGTTCGCTCAAGAGCCCCTTGACGAAATCCGGCGCGAGGGGAGCCGGGGAGCTGTACGACAGTTCGGCAAAGGTCGCATGAAGCCGGGAAAAGTGATCGTGGATCTGCGGCAGCAGGCTGACGGTGAAATCGATCTGCTCCTGGCCCGTTTCCAGCAGACTGACAATACCCTGGCGGATGGCGGCCCGGCTGGTCTCCACCGTCTTTTTCTCCGGGCGTTGCGGGGCAAGCCGGCTCAGCCCCTGATCGATCTGCTTCGAGAGGGTGCTGAGGGCTGCGAGGATTTCCTCGCCGGTGACGACCTCAAGGCGACTGTCCTTCTGGTAAAGCAGTGAGGCATGCAGCAGGGCGTTGTCGATCTGATTGAGCGCCAGCAGGCGCTCTTGCAGGCTACTGGTCATGCTGTTCATCTGCCGGGTGGTCGCCTCGCCAAATCGGACGGCCAGGGTCGCCAGCAGAACAACCAGCAGCACCAGCAGCAAAAAACCGGCATTACGCAGATAGTGATACGGCATTTTTCAGGCGCCCGAATCGGTTATTTCGCAAAAACAAGAAAAAGAAGACCCCCCACCTCACCGGTGCCGTAAAGGGGCTGCTGCGTCTCCGGCTCCGCTTTTCTGCCCGCGATCTCATAGCGGGAGACGGCAAAGGGGTGGCGGTCGCCGACGGTGAAACGGACATCATCGGCGTGGCCGGTGTCGAGGGCGCGGGCGAATTCGATGGTCCAGGCCGCGTCGCGCCAGACGCCCTTGGCCCGGATGTCGGCCCGGCTGCCGCCAGGTTGTTGCTGTGCGTATTTCGGCACCCGTTCGCCCTTGAAAGCGGTGTAGAGCGTGGTATGATAGGCGGCATCGCCGCTATCGCCCGGCCGGCTGAGATAAAAAACGGTGCCGTCCCGGGAGACGAGCATGATCGCATCCTTCATCTTGTCGCCGCGGTAGAGATGCATTTTGTCATCGGCGTAGCCGCTGGGATCGGTGCGCATGGCCTTCCAGAACCAGATATCCGCCTGGTAGGGGACGGTCTCGCGCAGGGTGAGGCCGACCGGGTAGGAGACCATGCTCCACTTGAGCACCAGCACATCCTCACGCTCCGGCCCGTTGATGTAGGCCCCGATGGCGGCATCCCATGTTAGGGTGCGGTGTTCGCGGTTTTCCGTCTCGTCCGCAAAGGTGGCGAGCAGAAAAATCTTTTCCCCGTTGTGGGCGGCCTTGAGGGTAATGTCGATGCCGGCCACCGGATCTCGGCTGGTCACCGCCGTGGCCCTGGCCCAGAAGGCCTCGTCGGCGCGGCCGTCGATGATCGCCTCTTCCGTCACCTTGACGGCAACCAGGTCGGTGGCTGTGGCTGCCCGGGTGGGGGCGGCAATGAGGGTGAGCAGGGTGAAAAGCACAAGGTGGCGCAGGCAGATGGACATGGCTGTTCTCCTGGGAGGGTGTGGATGGGGTGATAACGCCCCAGGCCGGGACACCCCGGACCTCCCCTCTATTATGGAGGAATCCTGCCTGAAAAAGAAAGAGCTATTCGGAGAATTTTCAGTGGAACAACAGGCAAGGGATGATGCAACCCTTTTTGTATCTGGGCCGCGGCCCTTTTCCCTGCTGCCGTTTGCGCCGCCGGCAACGATCCCCTGGCGGGTGGAAGGGGCAATCAGTCGGCGTCACGATGCCCTGCATCTTTTCTACCGATTGAGCGGTCCGCTGGAAAAGCTGGTCCTTGCCGCACCGGCGCGGCCGCCGCAGAGGCGGGATAATCTCTGGCAGGGGTGTTGTTTCGAGGTGTTTGTTGGCGCGACAGGAGGATCCGGTTACTGGGAGGTTAATCTCGCCTCGTCCGGGGACTGGAATGTCTACCGGTTTACCGGTTACCGGCAGGGGATGCGGCTGGCGGAAAGGGTTGGACCCCCCTCCTGCCGGATCAACCGACAGGAGGGGGAGCTGGTGCTGGAGGCGGCCCTTGATATTGCCGGGCTGGCGGCGCCGGGGCCGCTGCGGGCCGGGGTCAGTACAGTGCTGCTCTTTCTGACCGGCGAGTATTCCTATTGGTCGCTGGCCCATCCGGCCGCCCGGCCTGATTTCCATGATCCGCGGGGATTTCTTCTGGGCCTGTAGCCCGCTTCCGGCCTCGTCTGATCATTGCCCAGCCTTTTTGCCGCCGACCCTGGCATGGAAGAGGGTGTCAAGCGCCGCAAAGAGCCGGTTGCTCGTCTTCTCGAATTCGGTGAGCAGGCGAAGGGCCTGCCCGCGGTCGTTGTCGATGCACTGGGCTTTGACTACCTGTTTGGCGAGGAGATGGACGTGCTTGTGCACCTTTTCCACCTCATCGCACTCCGGCAGGGCGCGGACAAAGGCGGCTTCCGGGCCGTAGAGCCATTTGCCGAAATCGCACTGCTCGTGGGAAGAAACCTGCTCCAGGGTGAGCTGGCGGCCGTACATGACCCCCTCCAGCCGCGCCCGCCAGCCGATATGGGCGCCCTTGACCGCGCCGAGGTCGAATTTCCTCTCGCCCAGGGTAAAGGTGTTGACGCTGCCCTTGAGCTCGTCCGCCACCGCCGCCAGTCGGTCGGCGTAGATCTTGGTTTCCGCCGCATCTGACCAGGTGGTATGGACGCCCTCGTTGAGTTTGCGGACGTTTTCGGCGATCTCGGTGACACCGATGGAGGCTTCCTGGACCGAGGTCGCCACCTCGTCGCGGATGGCCCCGGTAAAGGAGGAGATGGTTCGTACCACCTCAGCGGCATGGTCCGAGGTGGTGGCCACGGTGCGGGCGATCTCGCCCACCGTGGCGGTCTGCTCCTCCACCGCAGCGGCGATGGTGGTGTTGATTTCATCCACCTGCCGGTTGATCTCGTAGGTCTCGGAGATGGCGTCGGACACCGCCCGGGTGTGGGTCTGGATCTGTCTGATCTGGTGGACGATCTCGCTGGTCGCCGTGGCGGTCTGCTTGGCCAGGTCCTTGACCTCGCTTGCCACCACGGCGAAACCCTTGCCCGCCTCGCCGGCCCGGGCCGCCTCGATGGTGGCGTTCAAGGCGAGGAGCTTGGTCTGCTCGGTGATCTCGGTGATCATGTTAATGACATTGGTGATACTGGCCGCCGAGCCGTTCAGCGCATCCATTTTTTCCCGGGAGGAGCGGTTGTTGTCAATGGCCCTGCCGGCCAGGCCTTGGGCTGCCTGGCAGTTATGCGCCACCTCTTTGAAGGAGCTGGTCAGCTCTTCCGCCGCCACCGCCACCGAGCGGATGTTATGCGCCATCTCGACGCTGTTGCCGTTGATCGTCTCCGCCTCCCCGGCGATCTTGCCGGTGGTGTCGGCGACGAGCTTGATGCTCGTCGAGATCTCCTCCGCCGCGCCGGCGACGATGCCGGCCTGGTGGGCCATGGCCTCGGCGGTGGACGACATGGTGGTGGAGGAGGCGCGCAGCCGCTCCGCCGTGAAGGTGAGCAGGGAGCTGTCGCTTGCCACATCGAGCAGGGTTTTCTTCATGTCGCTGCGCATGCTGTTGAGCGTCGCGCCCAGCCGACCGATCTCGTTGCCGGAGCGGACGGCAATGGCGGTGGTGAAGTCGCCGGCGCCGAGCTGCTGGGCAAAAGCGGCACAGTGGCCGATCGGATCGGCGAATTTTTTTGCGAGCCACATGAAGAAAAGGGCGACCAGCACGGCAATGAGGGTCATGGTCAGCAGGATTTTCAGAAACAGATTGGTCATGGTGGCGGCGATCCGTTTTTGCTGGGCCGCCACCTCAACCTCGATGTCGTCGATATACTCACCGGTGCCGATGATCCAGCCGAAAGGCTCAAAAAGCCGGACATAGGAGAGTTTCGGCTGTTCCTCGGTCACCCCGTCCCTGGTCGGCTTAGGCCACAGGTAATCGACAAACCCCTCGCCCGTCTCCCTGCTGACATCGACAAAGGCCTTGAAGAGATTTTCTTTTTTGCCCAGGGCGCAGTTGTATTTCGGATCATCGAGGACCGTGCCGTCCAGGGCCGGGGAGATGGGGTGCATGACCATTTTCGGATAGGGCGCGCCGGTGTCGTTGATCCAGAAATAGCCGGTGCCGTTGTTGAAGCGGATCTTGGCGATATCGGTCTTGCTCTTTTCCCGGGCATCGGCCAGGGCGTCGTCCACGTAAATACCGGTGCCCATGATCCAGCCCCATTCCGGCACCAGCCGGACATAGGAGAGTTTCGGCTGTTCCTCGGTCAGACCGTTTTTGGTGGGCTTGGGCCACAGGTAATCGACAAAGCCCTCGCCCCTGGCGCGGGTGACATCGACAAAGGCCTTGAAGAGATTTTCCTTGGTGCCGAGCGCGCAGTTGTATTTCGGATCATCCAGCACCTTGCCGTTCAAGGTCGGGGCGGTGGGGTGCATGATCATCTTCGGATAGGGCGCGCCGGTATCGTTGACCCAGACGTAGCCCTTGCCGTCGTCGTAACGGATCTTTTCGATCTGGCCCAGGGCCTGTTCCCTGGCCTGTTCCTCGGTGAGGGTGCCGGCCGCCACCTCCTGCCGGGCCGCGGCGACAATGCCTTCGGCGATGTCGATGATGTTTTTCAGCTCATTGCCGTAGCGTTTTTCCAGATAGCCCCGGTCGGTGGCGTTTTGGTAATTGGCCTGGAGAATTTCATAGGCGATGGTGACATAGCTCTGCAGATTGTTCTGGGCCGCGGTCATTTCCGTCTGCCGGAACGCCTCGATCTGCCGGTCCCGGTCCGCCGACATGGTGAGATAGATGGTGCCGGTTACCGCCAGCATGGTCAGCACCAGCACCAGATTGTTGGCACAAATCAACTGCCAGCGGATGTTCATGTCCTTCAGGGAAAAACGCATACGTCTGCTCCTTGGTTATGGTGCGGATCGGATCTGTCGTTGTCCAGGGCGTTGAGGGGGCGCCGCCTCGGCTTGGACGAGAGAGAAGGATGCCGAATATTATGATATGCAGGTGGGAAATTTTTTTTCAAGAAGATCGATGGCGCCAATAATTTTTTTTTCGAAGTGTGAAAGAACCTTTTACCCCATAATGGAGCGGAACACGGCAGCGAAAT
>CAZUZJ010000083.1:0-9394 GCA_964624225.1 uncultured Desulfobulbia bacterium
AAAGAAGTACGGGCTTATCTGGGACGAGGAAAAGATTAAAGAGCAATTCGAGAAACCGCCGACAGTCCCAACAGTTCGCTCTTCAGGAAAAAACTGCTGAAGGACATCCGCGCCGCCCTGACCCGCTTTGAGCCGCGGCTGCGCAATGTCACCGTGCGACTCGACCCCACCTCTGACAGTGAACGGGGGCTGGGCTTCAGAATTTCCGGGGTGCTGGTGGTGGATCCCATTGCCGAACCGGTGGTGTTTGACACCTATTTCGATCCCAAGAAAGACCGCTACGTTATCGAGCGCTGAAACCGCGTAACACCGATTGAGGGGAAATGGACGACAGCTTTCTTTCCTATTACGAGCAGGAACTGACCTATATCCGCGAACTGGGGGCGGAGTTTGCCAGAAAGTACCCCAAGATCGCCGGCCGTCTCCTGCTCGAACCGGACAAGTCCGAGGACCCCCACACCGAACGGCTCATCGAGGCCTTCGCCTTTCTCTGCGGCCGCATCCACCAGAAAATCGACAATGATTTCCCGCAGATCACCGAATCGCTGCTCAACATCATCTACCCCCACTATGTCAATCCCATTCCATCGATGAAGGTGGTCCAGTTCCAGCCGGTGATGCCCAATCTCACCGAAAGCGGCTACGAGATCGCCAGGGGGATCAAGCTGCTCTCCAAACCGGTGAAGGGCACCCCCTGCCAGTTTGTCACCGGCATGCCGGTTTCTCTCTGGCCGGCGGAGATCACCGCAGCCGGCTTCAAGGATCCGGTCGAGCTGAAAAACGAGGCGCAGCAGGCGATTCGCATCGAGCTGAAGATCACCAACGGCTTTTCCCTGGCGGATCTCGAATGGCGGCGGCTGCGTTTTTTCTTAAACGGCCAGGCCCATCACATCTACCATCTCTACGAGCTGCTGCTCAACAACGTCTGTCATCTGGAATGCGAGATCCCGGTCGGTCCGACAAAATCGGAATGGATCGACCTCTCTCCCCGCGACATCACGCCGGTGGGCTTTGCCGAGGACGAGGCCCTGGTGCCCTTCACCAGCCGTTCCTTTCAGGGCTATCGACTGCTGTTCGAGTATTTCAGTTTTCCGGAAAAATTTCTCTTCCTCGACATCAGCGGGCTGGCTCGCCTGAAACGCTTCGAGGAACGGGACAGCTTCATCATCTGGATCCACCTCAACCGGGCTGCCAAAAAAAACATGGTGGTGGATCGGGAGACCTTCCGACTCAACTGTACGACCGCCGTCAACCTCTTCCGCAAGATCGCCGAACCGATCCGGGTGGAGCATCAGCGCACCGAATACCTGGTGATCCCGGACATCCGCCGCCAGAAGGCGCACGAGATCCATACCATCGACCGGGTCACCGCCTCGCTTGGCGGGGTGGCGGGTCAGGAGGTGGAGTTCAAGCCTTTCTACTCGATCCGCCACCATCTCGGCGAGGGGGAGGACAGCGACCGCCGCGCCCATTGGCACATGCAGCGCCGCTGGTCCGGCCGCCATGACGACCAGGGCACTGATGTCTTTCTCTCCTTTGTCGATCTCGACTTCAAGCCCACCGATCCGGAAAGCCTGGTGCTCACCGTGCATACCACCTGCACCAACCGGGACATGCCGTCCCTGCTGCCCTTCGGCGACCCCAACGGCGATTTCGACCTGGAAACGGCGGCGCCGGTGCTTTCCACCCGCTGCCTGCTCAAACCGACCCCGGCGCGGCGTCCCACCATCGGCGGCGCTCTGCAGTGGCGACTCATCTCCCATTTCGCCCTCAATTACCTCTCCCTGGTGGAAGGGGGGGAAGAGGCGCTCCGGGAGATTCTGAGCCTCTACGATTTCGACAATTCGGCCGCCACCCGGCAGCAGATCAAGGGTATCGTCGCCATCCGGCCGGAGCATGTCACCCGACGGATCGGCCCCTCCCTGTGCCGCGGCGTCCGGATCAGCCTCGAACTCGATGAGGAAAAATTCGTCGGCGCCGGCATCTATCTGTTCGCCAGTGTCCTGGACCGGTTGCTTGGCCAGTATGTGTCGGTCAACTCGTTCAGCCAGCTCAACGTCATCACGACAAAACGCAAGGAGATCTTAAAAGAGTGGCCCCCGCGAAGCGGCAACCGCATCCTTCTGTAAACGACCGACTCTTTGAAGAGTGGTACATTTTCTCCTTCTTCCAGGCGGTCCATTTGCTGGAGACCTTTTCTCACGACAAGGAGAAGCTGGGAAAGACCCTGGCCCCCGGCAGCGAGGCGGTCCGTTTTTCCGTCCGGCCCGGCTTCAGCTTTCCAGCCAGCGACATCGTTCGCCTCGATGCGCCGGAGGAGGAGGGTGGTCCGGCCCGCATGGAAATCGCCTTCATGGGCCTGATCGGGCCGGCCGGCGTCCTGCCCCACTGTTACAACGAACTGACCCTCGAACGCGCAAGCAAAAAGGATCAGACCCTGATCGCCTTTCTCAATCTCTTTCACCACCGACTGGTGAGCCTCTTTTATCTCGGCTGGAAAAAACACCAGTTCCCGGTGAACTTCCTCCTCGGCGCCCGCGACAAACTCTCCAGCTACCTGCTCAGCCTCTGCGGGCTCGGCACCAGGGGACTGGCCGGCCGCATCGGCTTTGCCGAGGAATCGCTCTCCTATTACTGCGGCCTGCTCTCCCGCCAGATTCCCTCCGGCGAATCGATTCGTTCGACGGTGGAACACTTTTCCGGGGCCAAAACCGAAATCGAGCAGTTCATCCAGCGGCTTATCCCCCTGGACGCCAAGGACCGCACCCGGATCGGGATGGCCAACGCCGCCCTTGGCGTCGACGCCCTGTGCGGCGCCAGCATCTGGGAATGCCAGACCAGATTCATGCTCATACTCGGCCCCATGTTCTTTGCCGATTTTATCCGTTTTCTGCCCTCCGGCGACATGCACGGCCCGACCTTTTCCCTGATCCGCTACATCGTCGGGGTGGAATACGAGTTTGACGTCAAGATCATTCTCAGACGGGAGGAGGTGCCGCCGGTCGTCCTCGGCCGCAGCGGCGTCAGCGCCTCGCGCCTGGGCTGGACGAGCTGGATGAAGACGCCGGCGATCGGCTTTGGGCAGGATCCGGCCATCACCTTTCATGAAAAGGATGCCATCGCCGCCTGAACAGGCGCCGACAGGCACCGAGACACTGCTGCCTTACTAAAATGACTGAAACTGACGGCTCCGCACGCCCCGGACCCCAACGAAGGAGAAGCCCATGAGCGGATCGAACCTCAAAACCCTGATCGGAAAACTCAACAGCGCCTGCCGCAAGTCCCTGGAGTCCGCCGCCGGACTCTGCCTTTCCCACACCCATTATGATGTGGAGGTGGAGCATTTCCTCATCAAACTGCTCGACATCCAGGACACCGATTTCCATAAAATCCTGCGTTATTTCGAGATCAACGAGTCGCATCTCATCGGCGATCTCTCC
This sequence comes from uncultured Desulfobulbia bacterium, assembly GCA_964624225.1. Classification (GTDB taxonomy): domain Bacteria; phylum Desulfobacterota; class Desulfobulbia; order Desulfobulbales; family SURF-16; genus DB1. The sequence continues at coordinate 3,441 of CAZUZJ010000083.1, forward strand.
CGCACCATCGAGGAATTCAAGACCGGCAACGCCCGCACCCCGGCCCTTTCCCCCCGCATCCCGACGATGATCAAGGAAGCCTGGCTGGTGGCCTCCCTCGACTTTCAGTCAACCGGCATCCGCTCCGGCCACATCCTCATCGCCCTGCTGGCCAATGAGGAAAGCGCCCGCTCCCTTTATGCCGCCTCTTCGCTGTTCCAGAAGATCGCCCTGCCGGTGCTGAAAGAGTCATTCACCGATCTCACCGCCGGTTCGGCCGAAGAGAGCGAGGCCGCGGCCCAGGCGGCCCGGGGGCCGGCCGGCGCTCCTGGCCCCGGCATGCCGGCCGGCGGGGTCGGCAAGGGGCAGGCGCTCGCCCAGTACACGATCAACCTCACCGACAAGGCGAAACGGGGCGAGATCGATCCGGTCCTCGGCCGCGACGTCGAGATTCGCCAGATGGTCGATATCCTCATCCGCCGTCGCCAGAACAACCCGATCCTCACCGGCGAGGCTGGAGTGGGCAAGACCGCGGTGGTGGAGGGCTTTGCCCTGCGCATCGTCGAGGGCGATATTCCGCCACCGCTGCGCAAGGTGGCGATCCACACCCTTGATCTCGGCCTCTTACAGGCCGGGGCCGGCATTAAAGGCGAATTCGAGGAGCGCCTCAAACAGGTGATTGCCGAGGTCAAGGCCTCGCCGGTGCCGATCATCCTCTTCATCGACGAGGCCCACACCCTGATCGGCGCCGGCGGCAGTCAGGGCGGCGATGCCGCCAATCTCCTCAAACCGGCGCTCGCCCGCGGCGAGCTGCGCACCATTGCCGCCACCACCTGGGCCGAGTACAAGAAATATTTCGAAAAGGATGCGGCGCTCGCCCGCCGCTTCCAGGTGGTCAAAATTGAGGAGCCGGACGAACCCACTGCCCTGGTCATGATGCGGGCCATCGCCCCTTTCGTGGAAAAGCACCACCAGGTGATGATCACCGACGAGGCCCTGCGCGAGTCGGTCCGCCTCTCCCACCGTTACATCTCCGGCCGCCAGCTGCCGGACAAGTCGGTGAGCGTGCTTGACACCGCCTGCGCCCGGGTGGCCATCGGCCTGACCACCAGCCCACCTTCGGTGGAGGCGGCCCAGCGTGCCATCGGCCAGATCGAGCGGGAAAAGAAGATCCTGGAAAAGGAGACCCTGGTGGGCATCGACCATGCAGCCCGCCTGACCGAACTTGACGAGGAAAAGGGGCAGACCGAGGCGCGGCTCGCCACCTTACAGGAGCGCTGGACCAGGGAAAAGGAGATCGCCGACCGCATTCTCGCCCTGCGCAAGGAGATACACGAGCTGTTTGCCGCTGATCCGGCCGCCGCTTCCATCGGCGAAAAACAGCAGATGTTGAAACAGCTTGAAGCAGACCTCAAGGCAATCCAGACCGAAGAGCCGCTGGTGCAGATCGCGGTGGACGCCAACACCATCTCGGAGGTCATCTCCGGCTGGACCGGCATCCCCACCGGCCGGATGCTGGCCGACGAGATCACCACGGTGATGCGGCTCGACGCCCTGCTCGGCGAGCGGGTCATCGGCCAGAGCCACGGGCTTGCCGCCATTGCCCAGGTGATCCAGACCGCCCACGCCGGCATCGAGGATCCGTCAAAGCCCACCGGCGTCTTCATGCTGGTCGGTCCGAGCGGCGTCGGCAAGACGGAGACCGCCCTGGCGCTGGCCGAGTTGCTTTACGGCGGCGAAGAGAACATCATTACCATCAACATGTCGGAATATCAGGAGGCGCACACGGTGTCGAGCCTCAAGGGTTCGCCGCCCGGCTATGTCGGCTACGGCGAGGGCGGGGTGCTGACCGAGGCGGTGCGGCGCAAGCCATACAGTGTCGTCCTGCTCGACGAGGTGGAAAAGGCCCATTCCGATGTCATGGAGCTCTTTTACCAGGTCTTTGACAAGGGTACCCTGGAGGACGGCGAGGGCCGGCGCATCGACTTCAAGAACACGCTGATCATCCTCACCTCCAACCTCGGCACCGACACCATCATGAAACTCTGCGCCGACGAGGAGACCCGGCCCGGCGCCGAGGCCCTGGCCGAAACCCTGCGGCCCGAGTTACAGGCTCACTTCAAGCCCGCCTTTCTCGGCCGCCTCAAGGTCATCCCCTATTTCCCCATCACCGATGACAATCTGCGCCACATCGTCCGCCTCAAGCTCAACAAGGTGGCGAAACGGATGCTGGAAAACCGGGAAACCACCTTCCTCTACGGCGACGATGTGGTCGAGGCCATCGCCTCCCGCTGCACCGAGGTGGACAGCGGCGCCCGCAACATCGACCATATCCTGAATAACACCCTGCTGCCGGAGCTGTCCCGCGAACTCCTGTCCCGGATGGCGGCGGCCGAGCAGTTCAGCCGGGTCAGCGTTACGGTGGGCGAGTCCGGTTTTAATTTTGCGGTGGAGTAATTTCGCAATAATTGACACCCAACCACAGAGATCACAGAGGCGCGGAGAGACCTGGCTGTCATTGAAAACATTTCCTCTGTGTTCTCTGTTCGCTCCGTGGTAAAATTTTTTTACGGTTTCATCAGGTATGATGGTCTCGCAAAAAGTCAATTTCGGGGATGGCTAAGCAAAAATCGTCAAATGCGAGGCGCGCACATTTCGAGGAATGAGGCGTACTTGGGTACGCCGCAGTGACGAGATAATGTGCAGCAACGAAGCAGTTGGCGACTTTTGCGACGCCATCAACCTCTTCCTTGTTGTTGTACCAGAGACGACCGCCGCTTTCAACCCGCGTCTGCGTTGACATACTATGTCTGTTCTGATATAAGAATGCTGATCATACAGACAAGCAGCGACGCCGGGGGCGAGAGATCATCGCCCCCGGCGTTCGCCGGAACATCTCACCATCACGGAGAACACCAGCATGAAAAAAGTCACTGCCCACGGCAAACGGATCGGCACCATTCTCGCCCTTTCCCTGCTCCTGGCCACCCCTACCCTGGCCGCTGACAAGGAACTGCTGCTGGCCACCACCACCAGCACCGAAGACACCGGCCTGCTCGACTATCTGGCCCCCATGGTGACCAAGGCCACCGGCATCACCGTGAAATGGGTGGCCACCGGCACCGGCAAGGCGTTGAAGCTCGGCGAGAATTGCGACGCCGATGTGCTGCTGGTCCATGCGCCGGCCGCGGAAAAAAAATTCGTTGACGCGGGCTTTGGCATCAATCGCCGCGAGATCATGTACAACGATTTCGTGGTCATCGGCCCGCAAGAGGATCCGGCCGGTATCAAGGGCCAGGATGTCTGCACGGCCCTGAAAACGATTCTCGACAAACAGGCGACCTTTGTCAGCCGCGGCGACGACTCCGGCACCCACAAGATGGAACTGTCCCTGTGGAAGGATTGCTCCCTCCAGGCCCCGGACAAACAATCCTGGTACCTGCAGGCCGGCCAGGGGATGATGCCGACCATCACCATGGCGGCCGAGCGGAGCGGCTACACCCTGACCGACCGCGGCACCTACATCAAATATGAGGCCGATCAGCAGGGCAAACCGCCACTCACCATTGCCCTGGAGGGCGACAAGAAGCTCCTCAATCAGTACAGCGTCATTGAGGTCAATCCCGCCCATTGCCCGAAGGCGAAAAACGACCTGGCCCGTCAGTACGGTGACTGGATGGTCAGCCAGGAAGGCCAGGATGCCATTGCCTCCTTCCAGCTCCTCGGCAAGCAGCTCTTCACCCCCAACGCGACGGGCAAGTAACCGGTCCGCCACCAGCTGATGGATTTTATCCTGCAGGGCATCGCCCAGGCCTTTGTCCTTCTGGGCCGGGGTGACTGGGAAACTTACTCCGCGGTGTTCGCCACCGTGCAGGTTTCCGCCCTGTCCATGGGGGCAAGCCTGCTGATCGGTATCCCGCTGGGCTATCTGCTCGGCTATCTCGATTTTCCCGGCAAGAAGTCTCTGCGCACGGTGGTGGACACCCTGCTCTCCCTGCCCACCGTCTTCATCGGCCTGGTGGTGTACGCCTTTCTGTCAAGCCGCGGACCGCTGGGCGAGCTCGGCCTGCTCTTCACCCTGACCGGCATCGCCATCGGCCAGACCATCCTTGCCCTGCCGGTGGTCATCTCGCTGACCGCCACCGCGGTGGAAAGCCTGGATCAGCATCTGCGCCTGACCCTGGTCTCGCTCGGAGCGACGCCCCGCCAGATCTTTCTCACCAGCCTGTGGGAGGCGCGACTCGGTCTGCTCATCGCCGCGGTGACCGCCACCGGCCGGGTGCTCACCGAGGTGGGCATCTCGATGATGGTCGGCGGCAACATCAAGTGGCAGACCCGCACCATCACCACGGCCATTGCCCTGGAAACGAACAAGGGCCAGTTCGCCATGGGCATCGCCCTCGGGCTCGTCCTCCTCGGTCTGGCCTTTGCCGTCAACGTCTCCCTCTCCTTTCTGCGGCGGCGGGTATGAGCATGACGCCATTTTTTCGCCTCCAGGCAGTGCGCCACCACTACAACGGCCGCGTCGCCCTCGATATCCCGGAGCTGCGGATTGAGAAAGGCTCCATCACCGGACTTGCCGGCCCCAACGGCAGCGGCAAGAGCACCCTGCTCCGCATTCTGGCCCTGGCGGAATCGTGCAGTGAAGGCAGGGTGCTGGTTGAAGAGATACCAGCCCATCCCGGCAACTCAAACCGCGGCATCACCCTGCTGCCTCAGGAAGCCTACCTGCTCCGGCGGACGGTTTTCGACAACATCGCCTATGGGCTGCGGCTCCGGAAGTGGAGCGGCGATCTCGCGGCAGCGGTGGCGGAGGGACTGGCGATGGTGGGACTTGATTTTTCCTTTGCCAAACGCAGATGGCACGAGCTGTCCGGCGGCGAGGCGCAGCGGGTTGCCCTGGCCGCGCGGCTGGTTTTGCGGCCCGCCTGCCTGCTCCTCGACGAACCGACGGCCAGCGTGGACGTCAAAAGCGCTCTGCGCATCCAGCAGGCGGTCCTGCACGCCCGCGCGCAATGGGGCACCACCCTGATCATTGCCACCCATCACCGCTCCTGGCTGCACGACATCTGCGATCATCTCCTCTTTCTTTATAACGGTCAATTGCTATCAGGCAGCCTGGACAATCTCCTGCCCGGCCCCTGGTCAGTGGCGGCAAACGGTTACTGGCAGACTCGTCTTGCCGACGGCCAGCTCATTCACGCCGATCCGCCACCCCGCCCGGACAGCAGCGGCGTGCTGCCGCCCGCCGCCCTTGCCCCTGGCAACGGCACAGCCCGGCACGGAGAGCATATCCTGCACGGCATTGTCACCGGCATCTTTATCGACCGCTCTCTGCAAGGCCCCTGCCTCCAGGTAAAGTGCGGCGGCCAGCCCCTGATCGTCACTGCCCGCCACGACCATTTCACAGTGAACTCCTGCCGCCCCGGCCAGGAGATCACTCTCCATTACCGGCCGGACGACATTGTCTGGCTGGAACAAATCACATTGCTCTCTCTGTCCTGCCCGCCAAAAACATCCTGACATTTTTTTGGGATTGACGAATATCCATGCGATGAAGTAGAAGAAATTGCGGCGTCCTTCAGGGTCATGTTTCGATCCTTCCATGCCTGATCCGATCCTCCGCCGGACCGATGCAATCAGGGATTTTCCTGGGAATAACCGCTGGGGAAAAAGGCAGAGCGTTCGGCAGGAAAAGCGAGTGAGAAATAGTCAGATGAGTTCCCGCATTATGTATGGGATAAAGATTGGAGCTTAAAGCAGACCTGACCCTATTTTTCGGACCCTCTTTTTACGCATAATCCAGAGTATCATCCTGTTTTTTCAAGATAACGCTGCACATCCTGCAAATTCAACATCAGCGTCATTGGATCGATGGGGGATTGCATGAAGCCATGTTGAATGTAGAATATCTTGGCGTTTTCAGATAAAGCATGAACGATCAGTGCCCGAATACCCGCTTGCTTGGAAACATT
>CAZUZJ010000084.1:0-9338 GCA_964624225.1 uncultured Desulfobulbia bacterium
TCTGCAAGGGTGACGCCCTGGGCGTCTTCCAGCTGGAGAGCTCGGGCATGCGTCAGCTTCTCATGAAGATGAAGCCCGAGGTCTTCACCGACCTCATCGCCCTCGTCGCCCTCTACCGGCCAGGTCCCTTGGAAAGCGGCATGGTGGACGATTTCGTCAACACCAAGCACGGCAAGATGGTCGCCACCTACCCGCTGCCGCAGCTCGAACCGATCCTCAAGGAGACCTATGGCGTCATCGTCTATCAGGAACAGGTCATGAAGATCGCCAACGTGCTGGCCGGCTACTCGCTGGGCGACGCCGACAACCTGCGCCGGGCCATGGGCAAAAAAATTCCGGCAGTGATGGAGGAGCAACGCGGCAAGTTCATGAAAGGGGCTGAGCGAAACAGGATCCCCCTGGACAAGGCGGAGCACATCTTCGACCTGATGGCCAAATTCGCCGGCTACGGCTTCAACAAGTCGCACAGCGCCGCCTATGCGCTTATCTCCTACCAGACCGCCTACCTCAAGGCCCACTACCCCGCTCAGTTCATGGCGGCCCTGCTTTCCTGCGACGTCAGCAACACCGACAAGGTGGTGAAATACATCAACGAATGCAAAGAGCACGAAATCGACGTCCTGCCGCCGGATATCAACGAGAGCAACCAGGATTTCACCGTCATCAACGACCGGATCCGCTTTGGTTTGGCGGCGGTGAAAAACGTCGGCGGCGCGGCGCTCGACTCCATCATGGAGGAACGCGGCAAGGACGGGCCGTTCACCACCCTGGGCGAATTCTGCTCGCGCGTTGACTCGCGCAAGGTCAACCGGCGGGTCATCGAGAGTCTGATCAAGGCCGGGGCCTTCGATTCCTTCGGGGCCAAACGCTCCCAGCTCTTCGCCATCCTCGACCAGGCCATGGAACAGGCCCAGGCAGCGCAGCGGGACCGGGAAAGCGGTCAGCTCTCGCTGTTTTCCATCATGCCGAGCACTACCAGGGAAAAATCGACGACCATCCCTCTGCCCGACATTCCGGAATGGACGGAAAAGGAAAAGCTGGCCGCGGAAAAAGAGACGGTGGGTTTTTACATCACCGGCCATCCCCTCGATGATTTCCGCGAGGAACTGAGCCGGGTGATCGACACGGAAATCGCCGACCTGGGCCAGCGCAGCGACGGGACGACGGTACGGATCGGCGGCCTGATCAAAAGCCGCAAGAACCTCAAGAGCAAAAAGGGGGATGCCATGGCCTTCATCACCCTGGAGGACACCTCCAGCACCGTGGAGGTCATCGTCTTTCCCCAGTCATACGCCGCGTACGGACACCTGCTGACCGACGATACTCCGCTGGTGGTGCAGGGCGCCCTGCAGAAGGAAGAGGAAGAAGGCGGCGCGGTGAAGATTCTCGCCGACACCGTTGACCCGCTGCCCGAGGCCCTGCAGAAATTCACCGCCGGGGCGCGGATCATGCTCCTTTCCGATCGGGTCAACCGACGGATGCTGGAAGAGCTGAAAAAGGTGGTGTATCGCCATCACGGCCCCTGCCCGGTGTCACTGACTCTCCATTTCAATCAGCGGGGCGAGGCGGACATCGATCTTCCCGCGGATCTGACCATCAATCCCAGTCGTGATTTCAACCGGGATGTGGATGGGGTACTGGGCTACAAAGGGCTGTACTTTATCCAGAAACAGCCGGAAACGGCGACCAGGAAAAACGGCAAATGGGGCGCCGGCCGTCAGTGAACGATTGAGGAATTGAGCAGGAAGGGGGAAATCGGCAGGAGATTCATCCTGTTGCCTCACCCCGGAAGGCGATCTCCTCCGCACCTTCCCGGTTGACAGAACCGATCGGTTATTTCCATAATAAAAAAAATGACGCCCCCTTTCCCACCCGATTCCCAAAAGGAGAAGATCATGAACAGACGAATCACCCGTGCCGGCTGCCTCTTCACCCTACTCGCCGCTTGCCTGTTTTTTCCCGCCCATACTCCCGCCCAGTCGGGCTGGTTGCAGAAAGGGGTCGATGCTCTGCAGGGGGCCGCACCCGCACCGGGCTCACTCTCCCCCTCGCAGCCAAGCGTCGGTGATGTGACCGTCGGCCTCAAAGACGCCCTGCGGGTGGGCACGGAAACCGTGGTCAGCCAGCTCGGCCGACCGGACGGCTTCAATCTGAATCCCGAAATCCACATTCCGCTGCCGGAAAAAATGCGCGTCGTCCGGGATGCCTTAAAAACGGTCGGCAAGTCAGCCATGCTCGACGACCTGGAAATCCGCCTTAACCGCGCCGCCGAACTGGCAACCCCCAGAGCGAAAGAGCTGTTTCTGACAGCCATCACTGCGATGACCCTCGATGATGCCATGGCGATCTACAACGGTCCCGAGGATGCGGCGACCCGCTATTTCCAGAAAAAACTCACCCCGCAACTGACAGAAGAAATGACACCTGTGGTCAGGCAGTCACTGGCCGAAACCGAGGCGGTCAGGACCTATGACAGCGTCATGGCCTCCTACCGCGCCATCCCCTTTGTCCCGGATGCCAAAGCCGATCTCACCGCCCATGTCGTTGACAGAGGACTGGCCGGTATCTTCTTCTCTCTCGCCCGTGAAGAAGCGGCTATCCGCCGGGATCCGGCCAAACGGACAACCGACATGCTGCAAAAAATTTTCCGCTAACCCTGCCGGCGGGAGGGTCGACGACTCAATGTCTTCCTTTTCGTCTTTTTCCCAGTGCTCTTTTTCTTCAATGAGCCATCGACGTCACAGGGGGCTTTCCAGCTGACAGGTCTCGCCATTCAAAACAAGATCGACATCGCCATTCGCCTCAAAGGCAGCTGGGCAACAATCAGCGAAAAAGAAGAAATGCGGCACAATAGTTTTTGATCGTCTGCATGCGGTGTGTCATCCTCCGCGCGCGAGCCAATCACCGCGCCGGGCGGCGCCGCAGGGTCGGCTGATTGGCGAGCAGCAGCTTCAACCAGTCGTAACCGAAGGAGAGCAGCGCTTCGTCATCGTTTTCAATCGACCGGATGCGACTGCCGGAGAGCTTGAACTGGGACAGCAGGTTGTGCTGGCGGACATAGTCCCGGAACCCGTCGATATTGTAGCAGACCATGAAGGCCAGCCGCTGCATGGGACCAGCCGCCCCTTCCCCGGCCCATGGATTACCGGCGAACAGCGTATCCATTTCCGCCCACTGATCGGCCATGGCGTTGTGAAAGAGAAGATTCTGACTGCGCAGCCATTCCTTCACCGTCCACTCCGTGTCCTCGGCGTGTCCTTTGCAGTAATCATGATGGGTAAGAAAATAAAACTCGGCAGGTTTGCCCTTTTCCGGGCGGCGATCCACTCCCCGCTCCAGCGGGTACATGCGGCAGGACAACGGCCGGTGCTCATAGACAATGCAGCCGGCGGTTCCGAGAAAGGGGCAGGCGTTGTCCGCGTTCATCTTCATGGTCAGGGCCGGAAAAAAGGGATTCGCGCCCTGGACCACCTGGACATGGCGCTCAAGAAATTCCCCGGAGGTGATCCCGAGACATTTTTTCAGTTCAATGATGTCATAGGGGTACAGCAGCATATTGACGTTGCGGCAACAGATCATGAAGCAGGAGACGCCGGGATGGCAGGAAAAAAGGAATGGTGATCCCCCCAGCGGGATCATGCCCTCGGGAAAGGATTTTTCTGATCGGAGGTTCTGTTCCATCGGAGGCTCGTGTTCATGGTTGATGAAAAAAAAGCGGCAAACGGCAGCAACAGTACCATTTGCCACCATGCAGGTCAAGATTCTCTAAACAGAGAAATCCTGCTCATCGTCCATGTCGGCCTGATTGCGGTGATACCCTTTCCAGCGCAGCGGACATCCGGCTCGCCAGGGCGCCGTGCTGATCCGGACACCCCGAAAAGAAAGATCGACGGAATCTGTCAACGGGCGGCAGGGAAATGCGTCTCCTGCCTGCGCAGATGCGCTCAGTCGGGTCTTTCGGTAAAAAAAACGGCGGCCCGCTGACGCCGACCGCCCTTTATCAGCCGTAGATGAAGACATAGGCATCGTCATTGACACTGATGCGCAGCCGACCGCCATGGTTGCGGCCATAGACCTCCCAGCCCGGTGCGCCCTGCAGCTCGCATTTGACACAGCTCGGCGAGTGCCTGCCCCGCGCCTGGTCACTCCAGGCAATGAGCATGGGTTCGTCATCCCCGTGCCGGCCGGCAACGGCCAGCGCCACTCCCCTTGCCGTTTCGAAATCGACGGCAATCCCGTCAACGGTGATACGCACCGCATCCATCACGACCGCTCCAGATGAAATTGACCGACCAGTTTGTCCAGCCTGCCGGCAAGTTCCGACAGTTCCGCCGCAGCGCCGGAGATCTTGTGAATCCCCTCGGTGCTGCTATCAACCACGGTTTTGACCTCACTGATATTGGTCGCCGTGTCATGGGCCTTGGCCGCCAGCTCGCGGATGGCGGCGGCAATGTTGTTTGCCCCTTCATTGACTTCGGCGACACTGACCGCCATGCCGTGCGATTCCCGGGCCTGCTCCTCCACCGCCTGACTGATCTGGCGGGAGGACTGATTCACCTTCCTGATTGTATCGGCCACCTCGCCGATGACATGGACCGCATCGCCGGTACTGTTCTGCACCTGACCAATGAGCGTTGCGATATTTTCCGCGGCAACAGCACTCTGCTTGGCCAGCTCTTTCACCTCGCCGGCAACCACGGCAAAGCCTTTGCCCGCCTCGCCGGCCCGCGCCGCCTCGATGGTGGCGTTTAACGCCAGCAGCTTGGTCTGCTCGGTGATGTCGTTGATGGCCGTGGTTACCTTACCGATCTCAATGGCTGTCTCGTGCAGTGACATGATGGTCTGTGTCGCCCGATCGGACATGGTGATCGCCGCCTCCGTCACCTCAACCCCGTCCCTGGCATTGGTGCCGATGGCGAGAATGGCGGCGGACATCCGTTCCGTCGTCTCGGCGATGGCTCCCATGTTCTCCGACATCTTGCGGGCGGTGGCCGTGACGTTCTGGGCATGGGCGCTGATATCATGAATAAAGGATGTTGCATCCTGGGTCTGGGCGCTCATCTCCTCCGCCCCTTCCGCCATGTGCATGGAAAGGCCGGAGAGAGAATCGGCGGCGGCGGACAGATCGGCGGCGTTTTTCTGGACATCCTTGATCATGGCCCCCAGATTCTCCACCATCCTTTTCAAGGAGTGGCCCAGGGTGTCCTGTTCGCCGGCGATCTCCACCGCGCAGCGCAGATCACCGGCGGCGATCGATTCCGCCACCGCGCTTTTCTGGGCAAGGCTCTGCACCATCTTGTTTAATGCCCGACTCATGGCCCCCAATTCGTCTCTGGTCGTGATGTCGAGCTGATGGGAGACATCGCCGGCCGCCACCTTTTCGGCGAAATGCACTGTTTTTTCAAGAGGACGGACAATAGTGACAACCGTGAAGACGGAAAGGAAAAGAACAATAGGCACGGTAATGCAAAAGATGACCAGATTGATGCGAATGCTCTGTCCGGAGAGAGAATGAATCAGATCAAGGGACTGTTCCAGATCGGAACGCGCCTGTTTCTGTAATTGCCCCAGCAAATCAAAATACTTCTTTTTCAACCCCTTGAACTCCTCCTCGGCGGCGAACGATTCGGCATACTGCTGGGCAAAGGCGAATTCGACCCAGCGCTTACCGGCATCCAGCACCTGATCCGTCATCGTACCGAGATCAGCGAGCAGTTTTTTCATCTCCTCATTATGGGAGGTTTCCGCAATTTCCGTGATCCGTTTGGTCAGAACAGCCTTGTCCGCCTTGGCCTTTTCCAGGTTGTCGAGGGATTCGGTTGTGGCGCTGATCTCCACATCGGCTGAGAGTTTGCGGGCCTCGGCGCTGAACTTTTCGATATCAATGGCCATCACGAATTTTTCGTTTTTGACTCGGGAGCTGATATCGATATTGAGGGTAAGCGCCCGGTTGGCGTTCAGAAAAACAATGAGCAGTCCCAGCAGGGACGCACAGATCATGACAATCATCCTGGTTTTGATGTTGGGGACAAGCATCATCGGCGTTTTCTCCTGTTTTCTGATTGCGGCAAGCGGGCGAGCGGCGGCGATAAGGGAGCAGTGATAATGATATGATCTGCTGGTCTGATTATAGGTGGGGGGCACACGGAAGAAAAGTTTTTTTTCAATGCCAGACAATGAAGAACGCGGAGAGGGGCAGCCACAAAAAAAAAAGGGGCGCCGAACGCCTGCGCGTTCGGTGCCCCTTTCCGGAACATCAGAAAAAGAGCAATGGTTCCCTATTCAACGATTTCACACCCATCATCTGCATCACACTCCACATCGCACACGACATAGCGGACTTTGAAACCGGATTTCTTCAGCTCCTCAAAGGCCATTTCCGCCCGGGCGCCGGTGGTGCAATGGACGAGAATCTCCCTGTCCTTGGGCAGGGTATCCATCTTTGCGCCAAGTTCATCCAGAGGAATATGGACGGCACCGGGAAACATACCGTCCTTGACCTCGTCGTTGGTGCGCACATCGAGAATGAGCTTGTCGGCCGGCTGATTGTCAATGACCTTCTGAAAATCAGCGGTGCTGATCTCGCCGGGACCGAGAATACGGACCCAGACGATTTCATCGGGGGAGGCGGAGGTATCGAGGCTCTTGCCGGCCGCCGTCCATGCCGCAATGCCGCCTTCGTAGACAGCGGAGCCCTTGTAGCCCCATTTTTTCGCCATCTTGAAGGCCTTGGCCGCGTTGTCCCCGTAAAAGACGATGGGCGCCGTCTTGTTCTCCGGGAAATCATCCTCGGCGTCTTCCAGTTCGGCAAAAGGAATGCTGTAGGCTCTCGGGACATGCCCCTGCTTGTACTCAGCCGCACTGCGCAGATCAACGAGGACGATATTGCCCTTCTCGACAAAATTATTGCTGGCCACGACATAATTACCGGCCTTCTGCCAGCCGGGCGCGCCTTCGAGATAAACCCTGACGTTCTTGTATCCTGCTTTTACCGCCAGACCGGCGGATTCGGTGCTCATCCCTCAGGTGGGCCCTCCGCAGAAAAAGATCAATTCGGTGTTTTTATCCTTGGACAGCAGGACCGCACCTTCCTTCTTCAACTGGTCCACTGGAATACTGACGGCAGTCGGCAGAGAACCGGAATGGAAGCGGCCCGCCGGGCGGGAATCGATGAGCTGATAGGCGCCGCCCCTGGCGACGAGAGCAGCGACATAGTCGGTCTTTACCTCGGAGGTGCCTTTGGGCAGTTCGGCCAGTTTCGGTTTGATGACCGTGGCAATCCTGTCAGTGCCGACCATCCGGTATTCGACGATGGCAGCCTGGCCCTTTTCGGCGAATTCGAGACCGGTGGTCTGGTCGTCAAACTTGACCATGACGCTCTTGGCCTCCTCGCCTTTGCCAACCTTCATGGAAATGGTCTTTGCCTTCTCGGACTTGCCCGTCACCTCGCCCTTGTAGACATTCTGTTCCTTCTGGACAGCGGTTTTTCCCGCGTCATTGCCGGCCCCCGGCGCCACCTCACCACTTTTGGCGCCGCAGCCGACCAACAGCGCAAAAAAGATCATCACCGGCACGAATTTCTGTAAAATTTTTTTCTGCATGTTTCCTCCACCACTCTTGTAGTTATACTTGAGCCGCGACAGCACCACATTGTGTATCCGGCCGACAATATACTGCGGCAAATTGTCACATTGATATAGACTAGCACACCCAAAAAATGAACTCAAATAAATATGTCGCACGAGAATCACAAAAACATTTTATTTTTCGCAAAAAAAACTCCTGGTCTGCCACTTTTTTTTTGATTTTTGCCCTTTTTTCTCCATATACTGGTTTTCAGACATGCAGGGCGGCTCATTCGCCATGTCCCGGCGTAACCGGAGGCGACCAGCGAACAGCCGTCCTGCCCCGCTACTCTCGCGTTACCACCCAGCACCAAAGGAGATCGGAATCATGAAAAAACTGCGCCTTTATCTTCTCATGTCAGTGATGGCGGCCTTCGCCCTGCTTCTCTTAACCCCGCCTGTTTTTGCAGCCGATACACTGATCACCACCGATCAGCTGAAACAGAAAATCGACGCCAAGGAACCACTCGTGCTGATCGATGCCTTAAGCGCCATCGAGCATGACGAAATGTCCATCGCCGGCTCCATCAATATCCCGAGCAGCAAGGTGACCGCCGACAACCCGCTGCTGCCGGCCGACAAAAATGCCCTGCTCATCTTCTACTGCAAGGGGCCGAAATGCACCAAAAGCAAGGTTGGCGCCAACGCCGCCACCGCTCTTGGTTACACCAACGTCATGATCTACAACGAAGGGTTGCCGGCGTGGGCCGGCAAAGGCTATCCGGTGGAAAAAAAGGCCGATTACCCCAAGATTGATCTGCCCCGGCTCTCCCCTGCTGATGTGCAGGCCATGGCGGACAGCGCCGTACTCCTCGACATCCGTGGCGAGGAGGTCAAGGACGTGGGCCGCATCAAAAACGCCGTGGCGATTTCCCTCGATGACCTGAGCGAAGCCTACACCACCCTGCCGAAGGATAAAAAAATCGTCATCATGGATCATGCCGGCAAACAGGTCGGCATCACCGGTAAATTTCTTCACATGAAGGGCTACACCGATCTCGCCATTCTCGACGGCGGCATGCTGGCCTGGAAACGGGCAGGACTGCCGACCGAGTAAAACTCGGTTGCGCCAGAGAAATTTCCGTATCTGGCCAGCCCGACAAGCAGAGGAGATGACAATCTCATCTCCTCTGCTTTTTTACAGCGCAACGTCCAGCAAGCGGTCGTTGGCGGAGATGTTCATGAAATTCGGCGGTAAACGAAAACTCTATTTCTTTTTTCTCCTGCTCTTCGTCGTCTCCGGCACCATCATCGTCTACGCCATGATGGCAAGCAAACAGTTTACCAGAGCGGTGGGCAAGGTAACCCGGCAAGTCTATCCGGAGACAAAGATCGCCATCGAGATCAAAGGGCAGGTCACCCATATCATCGAAAAATTCAACGTCTCCCGCGCTGCCGGCACGCAAAGTGAACAGGCCGCCATCGAGGCGATCAACAAAAAGATCATCGAGCAATTTACTGAGCTTACCAGACTCAATCAGTCCGATGCCGAGGCGGCAAATCAGATCGCCGCGGCCCAAAAAACCTACCTGAGTTCATTTGCGGCAGGCCTCAAGATGGTGGAGGCCAGTGTCAACCAGGAATACGCTGAGGAGACGACATGGACCGCAGCCTTTGACAAGGAAAACGACATTCTCCGCAAAGCTCTTGCCGCCATCACGGAAAAAAGCTCGGCCAGCCACAACACGGCCATGGGCCATGTGCTCGATGTCA
>CAZUZJ010000085.1:0-9219 GCA_964624225.1 uncultured Desulfobulbia bacterium
TGATTTGGTTGAGGAGGCTTATTATTTGCTTGATCGTGAAGAGATGGGTGGTGAACCACCTGGCGCGGCACGCTGATGCCGGTGGTGCGCACCGCATCGAGGAGTCGGGCCGCCAGATGGAAGACCCCGGGTTCGGTCAGCTCCCGTTCGATGAGAGCGTTGCAGGGGCCAAGCGAGATGCGCACCGCGCCGCAGAGAAAATCCCCGGGCGGCAGTACGTCCGGCAGGCCGCTGCGGGCGGGATACTGGATGAGGCTCAATCCCTCCTTGGACTGACGGAGGACGATCTGGGCATTCTGGCCGGCGGTGAGAATGGTGGTGGAGAGCAGATAGCGGGTGTTCTCCAACGGCAGGGTCACGACCCCGTCGTCACTGACCCATGCGCCGGGCGGCAGCAGCAGGTGATGCCGCACCTGCATCTCTTCGATCGCCTGCCGGGAAAGCGACGGCTCCAGAGGGATAAAGAGGCGGCCGATGGTCAGGCGGCGATTGCTGTCGATGATGGCCCTGATCTCGGAAAAGAGCATGTCCGGGATATGGGGATTGAGGGAGAAAAGCTCGACCGGCAGCTCGACGCGGCGGCGCAGGGTGTCGATCTGCGGTTCCCCTTCGCCGAAATCGATGTTGAGACCGATCTGGGAATGGCCGCTGCGGCCGATCAGGCAGCAGCGGCTGCGCACGGCGCTGTTGCCGAGCAGGTCGCTCAGCACCCCGCGCAGGGTGTCGCTGGCATCGTCGAGCCGCATGATCCCGGCAAGTTTCGGCACGCCGAGCCTCTCGTCGATGGTCGGGGCAGCGGTCGGTTCCAGCAGGAGATAGCCGTCTTCGGTGAGCAGCGGTGGTCGTTTCATGCAATCAGGAGCATCCTTCCGGGCGTGCGGGATAACCGCCGGCACCGGCGCTATTTTCTGTCCTTGACGATGGTCAGTTTGACACTGACCTCTGGCCAGTTTTTCCCTTCTTCCTGTAACTGCTCCGGCACGACGAGGCGGCTCTGCACCGTGGTGCTTTCCGCCAGGCCGCTCAGGTAAATGGGATGGGTGGTCAGGCTGTCGATGTGCCCGGCGTTTTCAATGGTGATCGCGGCCGGGATGATCTCCATGGCGCCGATCCGGTAGCCGGCGTGCAGGGTGCCGATGAACTGCGGGCTGACCGGCACCTTGCGCGCCTCGACCTTCTTGATCTTCACCTCGAAGTTGGCCGGCTGGATGTCGAGCAGGCGCAGTTTATTGGGGACGACGATGGTGGCGTCAGAAAGATCAATGCGGTGGCGGCCCGGCCCGAGCTGGGAGACATCGACCTGGACCCGCAGCTGGTAGGGGTCGACCCCGCGGAGGGTAGCGAGCGGACCTTCCATCAGCAGTTTGACTTCTTCCTGTTTGCCGATCAGTTCGATGTTTTTCGATGCCTTGCTGTACTCGATGGGTACGGTGAAGAGCATTTCGCGGATCTCGGTGCCGGATTGAATCAGGGTCAGCCAGAGGAGCACGGCCAGGGAAAAGCTGGCGCCGATCTCGGCAATGGTGCGCAGCGAGTTTTGTTTTTTCGCGACAACGGTGCCGGCAAAGGTCTCCAGCCGTCTGGCGTGCTCGGCAATGAGCCGGGCTGCATCACCCCGGCTTGTCAGTCGCACCATTTCCCCGTCAAGAAAGGCGGAAACCGTTCCCCGTTCCTCGCTGACCGCGAAAACAAGGGCATCGGTTTTTTCGGCAAGGCCCATGGCGGCATGGTGGCGGGTGCCGAGATCCTTGGAGAGCCGGTTGGAAACCGAGAGAGGCAGATGGACCCCGAACCGGTCAATCCGTTCACCCTGGATGATCACCGCGCCGTCATGGCCCGGTGAACTGGTGTCAAAGAGACTGAGCAGCAGCTGGTGACCGGCCAGGGCATCGAGGAGAACCCCCTCGGTTACCCATTGCTGTAAAGGCACCTCGCCGGGAAAGACCAGCAGGGCGCCCCAGCGGCGCTCCGCCAGGTCGAAAAGCGCCTGGTCGATGATTTCTGCCGTCTCGGTCTTTTTTTCTGCCCGCCGGTGGTGATGGCCGAGGAAGAAGGTGCGTTCGAGGATGCGGCGGATCTCTGGCTGGAAGATGATGAGGAGCGCCAGCACGGCGATCTGGCTGAAGTTGGAGAATATCCACTCAAAGCCCTGCAGGCCGAGAAGACGCGCCACCAGCGCCACCCCGGCGGCGAAGGTCAGGCCAAGGGCGATTTTCCAGGCACCGGTGGCCCGGAGAGTCCGGTAAAAGGAGTAGAGCAGCAGGGTGATCAGGGTGATGTCGAGGAGAACCCGCCACTGAAGAAAATTCTGCATGTCGTTCCGAAGGGGAAAGAGATTGCGGCCGTCTGTGACCGTTTTGCATGGTACAGGAAAAGCGCTGATCCGGCAAGAGCGGATCCTGGCATGATCTTTTTCTCCGGCGTATGGTTTTTTCTTTCTTTTTTCCAGGCAGTGAAAAATGGTAAAAGAAAGTTGTATGAAGGCGTCTGCCTGCGACTGAAAAGCGCAATGGCGCAAGCAAACCGACATGAATGAGGAGGAAAGGCAATGAAGAAATGCAGCTTGAACGATTTCATGGGGGAACTGAAACCATGGCTGGATCGGGATTACATCCGCCAGGCCGGACTTGACGGCAGCGGCCATTTTGTTGTCCATTTCGTCGATGGCATGAAGAATGTCTACCATATCGACGACTGCAACGCCGAGCAGGTGCGGAAGGTGCTGGGTGACCTGAAGGCGAAGGGTATCCGCATCGAGGAGCAGGGGTGACGGCAGGGTTGCCGAACAGGTTGAATTTGCCACTGCGCCTGCCCCTGGCCCAGGCCGGCAGCCTGACAACAAGTGCTGCCGGCCATTTTCCCCAGCCACCCCGGTCCCTCGTTCGTCCTCTCCCTTGCCCGCTCCTTCCACCGCTCCTCGCGGGTCGATTCGGCGCTGCCATGACCGGCAAAAGCCGTTTTTCCATGACCGGCAACTATTGATAATCTCGCAATAAGTCAATTTTGACGATTTGGTAAAAACTAAAATTTCACCATTGAGCTCACGGAGATAACTAATTGTAATTCAAGATTTTTTCTCTGTTTTCCCAGTGCGCTCTCTGGTAAAAAAAAGACTTTTTACGGGTTCATTAATATTCTGTTGACTTTTTTCGGCCCGGACTATAATAGGCGCATGCATTTTGCGCGTGCGGTGGGTCGCTGATGCCGGCCCGCTTTTTCGTAACGAGTAGTGTCTTTTTTAAATAATAGTGGAGAATACCATGACCCTGAAAATCATCACCCTTGAGGAGCAGGATGACCCCCCAGACTCCCTGGCAGCTTCTTTATTCCCTCCTTTCGCCTTCCCGACCCGGTGCCCCGCCGTTTCCCGCGTCAGGGCCTTTCGCCGCCGCCACTTTTCGACAACGACAGATGCCGAGTGGAATGACTGGCGCTGGCAGCTCCGCCACCGGATCACCACCAGTGAAGAGCTGGAAAAAATCATTCATCTCACTGACAGCGAACGCCAGGCTCTGCAGCGTCACAGCGCCACCCTGCCCTTTGCCATTACCCCGTATTACGCCAGTCTCGTTTCCCCGGACGATCCGCGGGATCCGCTGCGGCGGGCCGTGGTACCGGTGACCGCCGAGCTGCTGGTGTCCGGCGGCGAGTCCCATGACCCGCTGGGCGAGGACGGTCACACGCCGGTGCCCGGATTGGTGCATCGCTATCCCGATCGGGTCCTTTTTCTCGTCACCGATTACTGTTCCACCTACTGCCGCTACTGTACCCGTTCGCGCATGGTCGGTAGATCACCGGACACAACATCCTGCCGGGATCGCTGGGAAAAGGCCTTTGCCTACATCGAAAACAACCGGGCAATCCGTGATGTGCTCCTCTCCGGCGGCGACCCGCTCACCCTGCCGGACGAGATTCTGGAATACCTGCTGACACGGCTGCGCGCCATCCGCCATGTGGAGATGATCCGCATCGGCACCAAGGTGCCGGCAGTTCTGCCCCAGCGCATAACCGGTGCGCTGACCCGCATGCTGCGCCGCTATCATCCGCTGTGGCTCAGTATCCACGCCATGCACCCGGCCGAACAGACCCGTGAGATGAAAAAGGCCTGTGAACGGCTGGCCGACGCCGGTATTCCCCTCGGCAGTCAGACCGTGCTGCTCGCCGGCATCAACGACGATGTTGACACCATGAAACGGCTGATGCACGGTCTCCTCCGGATGCGGGTCAAACCCTATTACCTCTATCAGTGTGACCCGATCATCGGTTCCGCCCACTTCCGCACCACGGTGGCCCAGGGGCTGGAGATCTACCAGGGGCTGCGCGGTCATACCACCGGCTACGCGGTGCCGACCTATGTCATCGACGCCCCCGGCGGCGGCGGTAAGATTCCCCTGCTGCCCCAGACGTGTCTGGGCCATGACGGCAGTGACATTCTCCTGAAAAATCACGAGGGCTCCGTCTATCGCTACCCGGATGTCCTGCAACAACCCCTCTCCTGTTTAACGGAATCACCATGAAGATTGGCATGACCTATGACCTGCGGGCCGACTATCTTGCCGCCGGCTTCGGCGAGGAAGAGACCGCCGAATTCGACCGGTCAGAAACCATCGACGCCATCGAGGGCGCTCTCCGGACCCTCGGCCACCGGACCGATCGCATCGGCAATCTCGGCAGCCTGGTAAAGCGGCTGGCTGCCGGCGATCGCTGGGATCTGGTGTTCAACATCGCCGAGGGGCTCTATGGTTTCGGCCGGGAGGCGGCGGTGCCGGCCCTGCTCGACGCCTACCGCATTCCCTATACCTTTTCCGATCCGCTGATGATGAGCGTCACCCTTCATAAGGCCTACGCCAAACGGGTGGTGCGCGATCTCGGCATCCCCACGCCGGATTTCGCCCTGATCCGCAGCATCGAGGAAACCGAGGAGGTCAACCTGCCGTATCCGCTCTTTGCCAAGCCGGTGGCCGAGGGCACCGGCAAGGGGGTGACCGCGGTCTCGAAAATTGTCTTGCCGGTGCAACTTAAGGAAGTCTGCCGGGATCTGCTGGCTACCTACCGGCAGCCGGTGCTGGTGGAGACCTTCCTGCCGGGCCGGGAATTCACGGTCGGCATTGTCGGCAACGGCGCCAGGGCCCGGTCTATCGGGGTGGTCGAGGTGGTGCTGCTGGAAAACTCTGATCCGGATGTCTATTCCTACCGCAACAAGGAGATCTGCGAGGAGGTGGTGGAGTACCGGGCGGTGGACGACGCCGAGGCGCGCGAAGCGGTGCGGGTGGCGCTTGATGTCTGGCACGGCCTCGACTGCCGTGACTCCGGCCGGGTCGATCTCCGTTCCGATGCGACCGGCCGGCCCTCTTTCATCGAGCTCAACCCCATTGCCGGGCTCCATCCGGAACACTCCGATCTGTGCATCATTGCCGGCAAATTCGGCATGAGCTACCAGCAGCTCATCGCCGAGATCGTTGCGAACGCCATAGCGCGGCTGCGCGGCTGAGCCATTATCATGAAAATCGCCATTGTCCACAACCGCCCGCTGCCGGAAGGGGCGCCGAACTGGCAGTCGTCCCGCGACGTGTTGCAGCAGGTCGAGGCGGTCAGGCACGCCTTGGGCGAGCTTGCCATCGACGCAGTCGCCCTTCCCTTTGATCGGGATGCGGGGGCCTTCATCGCCACCCTGGGTCGGGAGAAGGTCACCGCCCTCTTCAACCTCTGTGAAAGCGTGGACGAAGATCCGCGGCTCATCGGCCATCCGGCCGCTCTCTTCGAGCTGCTCGGCCTGCCGTTCACCGGCTCGGGATCGCTGGCCCTGATGCTCTCCACCGACAAGCTGCTGGCAAAGCGGCAACTCGTTGCCGCCGGCCTGCCCACTCCGGAATTTCTTTCCTATGACGGCGGCGAGGTCGCCGGCCTGGCCGATTTTCCCCTGCCGGCCATCATCAAGCCGCGTTGGGAGGATGCCAGCATCGGCATTGATCAGGAGTCCATTGTGACGAAGAAAAAGGAGCTGACCGAAAAACTGCCGCTTTTTTACCGGCAGTACGGGCCGCTGCTGCTGGAGCGCTTTATTGACGGCCGGGAATTCAACATCTCCCTTTTCGGCTATCCGACCCCGCACATTCTGCCGGTGGCGGAGATCGATTTTTCCGATTTTCCCGGCGAGCTGCGCCGAATTGTCGGCTACCGCGCCAAATGGGATGAAAGCGCCTTCGAGTATCACCACACCACCAGGATCTTTCCGGAAAAACTGCCGCCCCTGCTGGAACGCAATCTCCGCAAGGTAGCGGCGGCGGCCTACAGGCTCTTTCTGCTGCGCGACTATGGCCGCATCGATCTGCGGCTTGACGATCTTGGCAGAATTTATGTGCTGGAGGCCAACGCCAATCCCTGCCTCTCCCCTGACGCCGGATTTGTCGCTGCTGCCGGCCAGTGTCGGATGGGGTTTACCGATATCATCGCCGATTTTGTCGGATTTCTGCGGATGAGGGGTCAGCAATGATCTCTATCCGGCCTGCCGGCGGCGCCGACCGCGAGTCGCTCTTTGCCCTGATCGACACCATCGGCAATTTCACTGCCGCGGAAAAGGAGCTGGCCCGCGAGGTGATCGGCGAGGGTCTGGTCTCGGAAACAAGCGGCTACCATATCCTGGTGGCGCTTGCCCGGGAAGGTGGCCTGGCCGGTTTTCTCTGTTACGGGCCGATTCCGATCACGGTAAACCGCTGGGATCTCTACTGGATCGCCGTTGATCCCGCCCTTTCCCGCCATGGTGTCGGTTCGCGGCTGCTGGAGGAGATGGAGCGGCGGCTCGGCGCCGATGCCCACATCTATGTCGATACCTCTTCCACCCCCGGCTACACCGGCGCACGTGCATTCTATGAACGGCACGGATACCGGGTGGCCTGTGTGCTGCCGGATTTTTACCGGCCGGGGGATGACAAGGTGGTCTATCGCAAGATGCGCTGAAGGGAACTGGGCCGAGGGGGCTTTACGACAGTCGCCTTTTGTATTCCTCGTAGCCGAACTCCCGGACAATCTCCACCTGATCCCTGTCCGGATCGTAGAGGACGATGGAAGGCAGCCGCACCCCGTTGAAGGTGGTGGTTTTCACCATGGTGTAGTGGCTCATGTCTTCGAGGATGAGGCGGTCGCCGATGGCCAGCGGCCGTGGCAAGGCATAGCTGCCCAGCATGTCGCCGCGCGCCACGCGACGGGCGCCCTCGGCCAGCATGTCGCCGGCCAGGCAGGAGACGCCGCCGAGCCGGTAGAGATGGGGAAACTCTCCAGGCAGGCCGGCGCCGCGGATGTCGGGACGATAGGGCATCTCCAGCACGTCCGGCATGTGGCAGGTGACGGAGACGTCGAGAATGGCGATGGGCCCGTCGTTGTCGATAATGTCGAGCACGGTGGTGATGAGCGCGCCGGTATGGATGGCGATGGCCTCGCCCGGTTCGAGATAGACGGTCACTCCGTAGGTTTTTTTGAAGTGGTCAATGACCTCGCAGAGCAGGTCGATGTCATAATAGGGTTTGGTGATATGATGGCCGCCGCCCAGGTTGAGCCATTCCATGCCCGGCAGGATGTCCTTGAACTGGTTGTCAAAGACTTTGGCGGTGCGGGCGAGCGCATCCGAGCCCTTTTCGCAGAGGGTATGGAGATGCAGGCCGCTGATGCCGGCGAGCGATCGGCCGGTGAACTGTTCCCGGGTGATGCCGAGCCGCGAGCCGGGAGAGCACGGATCATAGATGGCCACCGCGGTCTCCGAGTGACGGGGATTGACCCGCAGGCCGAAACGGGGCGGTTTCGGCCTGCGGGCGATCAACGGCTGGAAACGCTCCCACTGGCTGAAGCTGTTGAAAACGATGTGATCGCAGAGATCAAGCATCTCGGCCAGGTCGGTTGCGGAGAAGGCCGGGCCATGGCCGTGCACCTCACCGCCGAACTCCTCGCGACCAAGGCGCGCCTCATGGGGGGAGCTGGCGCACACCCCCTTGAGATAGCGGCTTATCAGCGGAAAGACGCGGAACATGGCAAAGCCTTTAAGCGCCAGCAGGATCTGCGCGCCGCTCTGCTGCTGCACCCTGTCGAGGATGCGCAGATTGCGCACGAGCGCCCCCTGGTCAACGACAAAGGCGGGACTCGGCACCCGTTGCGGGTCGAAGTCTACCAGGTAACTTCGGTCCATGGCAGGCCGTGGATGTTGAGTTTTTCCATAAAGGGGTCGGGGTCGAGCTCCTCCATGTTGAAGACGCCGGCCCCCTGCCAGACGCCGGTCAGCATCAGGAGAGCGCCGATCATCGCCGGTACCCCGGTGGTGTAAGAGACGGCCTGGGAACCCACCTCCTCGTAACACGCGGCGTGATCGCAGATGTTGTAAACATAGTAGGTCTTGGTCTTGCCGTCCTTTTTGCCCGTGATCAGGCAGCCGATGCAGGTGCGACCCCTGGTCAGCGGGCCGAGCGAACCGGGATCGGGCAGCACCGCTTTCAGAAACTGCAGGGGGACAATCTGCTGGCCCTGGTACTCGATGGGCTCGATGCTGGTCATGCCGACGTTCTGCAACACCTCGAGATGGCGCAGGTAGTTGTCGGAAAAGGTCATCCAGAAGCGGGCCTTCCGCAGGCCGGGGAAATGTTTGACCAGGGATTCGAGTTCCTCGTGATACATGAGGTAGATCTTGCGCGGGCCGATGCCCTCCGGAAAATCGAATTCCTTGGCGGTGGACAGCGCCGGGGTCTCCATCCAGGAGCCATTTTCCCAGTGACGGGCCGGGGCGGTCACCTCGCGGATGTTGATCTCCGGATTGAAATTGGTGGCAAAGGGCTGGCCATGATCGCCGGCATTGCAGTCGATGATGTCGAGCTCATCGATCTCGTCGAAATGATGCTTTGCCGCCCACTTGGTGAAGACATTGGTGACGCCCGGATCAAAGCCGGAGCCGAGCAGGGCCATCAGCCCGGCCTGTCTGAATTTTTCCTGATAGGCCCACTGCCACTTGTACTCGAATTTCGCCTCGTCGCGCGGTTCGTAGTTGGCGGTGTCAAGATAGTGGACCCCGCATTCGAGGCAGGCGTCCATGATGGTCAGATCCTGATAGGGCAGGGCGACGTTGATGCAGAGGGCCGGTTTGAAGTCGCGCATCAGGGCGACCAGCTCCGCGACGTTGTCGGCATCGACCCGGGCCGTTCTGATCGGCCGGGGCAGCCGGGCGGCGATGGCGTCGCATTT
>CAZUZJ010000086.1:0-9065 GCA_964624225.1 uncultured Desulfobulbia bacterium
CGGGTAGGGCAGGGGAGAGACACGACGCTATCTGCTGGACGGCGCCCATAACCCGGCCGGGGTCGCCTGTCTCCGGCAGAGCCTGGAGCGCGACTTTGTCTATCAACGCTTGATCTGCGTCTGGGCCAGTATGGGCGACAAGGATATCACCGCAACACTCACACTCATCGCCCCCTGCTGCGACGTCATCATCTTTACCCGGCCGGAAAGCGAACGCTCGGCCACCACCGCGGAGCTGTGCGCGATCCTGCCGGAGGCGCTGCGCTCCAGGGTGATCTGTCGGGAAAAGGTCGGAGAGGCCCTGATCTGTGCCGAAGGGGAGGCGCGAGCAGATGATCTGATCTGTGTGGCCGGATCGCTTTATCTCATCGGCGCGGCGCGGAAAATTCTGCTGGGGGAGCTGGTTGATGAACCATGAGGGATGAATATGGTTTTGCCGGCATTGACGAGACGGAGATCAAAAGGGAGAAGGCCAAGGCCCGCGAACTGCGCAAAAGCCGCTGGTGGCAGACGAAAAGAGCTGCGGGGATCTGTCATTACTGTGGCAGGAAATTCCCGCCGGCCGAGCTGACCATGGATCATCTCCAGCCCCTGGCCCTGGGAGGAAAAAGCAGCAAGGGAAACGTTGTACCCTCCTGCAAAGAATGCAATACCCGGAAGCGGGGCATGGACCCGCTGGAATGGGAGGAGTATCTGCGTTCCGACCGGACAGAGGAAGGCGGTTCTCTCTGACCCTCTTGCCCCCTCTTGCTTTTTCCCGCTATTACCCACCGAAACAGATGCCGATTTCCCGGGCGGTCAGCACCTTGTCGCTGTCCAGCGCCACTTTTTTGCGGCTCTTCACAGCCTCGGCCAGGGGCACGGCGCACATTTGGTCACCGCACAGGGCCACCATCTGATCAAAATTGCCCGCTTCAGCCAGTCGCACCGCCGTGGTGCCGAAACGCAGGGCGAGCAGCCGATCAAAGGTGGTGGGGGATCCTCCCCGCTGCAGATGACCGAGCACCAGGGAGCGAGTGTCCTTACCGGTGCGTTTGCTGATCTCCTTGCCTACCCATTCACCAATGCCGCCGAGGATTTTTTCCGCCCGGCCGATTTCTCCGTCTCCCTTGTGAATGGCCTCGTGATCCTTGGCCTTTGCCCCCTCGGCAACGACGACGATGGCATAGTGTTTGTCGTGCAGTTCATTATCAACGATTTTTTCGCAGACCAGGTCAATATCAAAAGGCAATTCCGGAATAAGGATGACATCCGCCCCGCCGGAGATGCCCGAATTGAGAGCGATCCAGCCCGAATCCCGGCCCATTACCTCCACCACCAGCACCCGATCATGGGATTTGGCGGTTGAGTGCAGCTTATCAAGGGCCTCGGTGGCCGTGGAAACAGCGGTGTCGAAACCAAAGGTCATCTGGGTGGCGAGCAGGTCGTTGTCGATGGTCTTTGGTACGCCGATCACCGGCATACCTTTTTCGGTGGCAAAGCGATGGGCGATCTCCAGACTGCCGTCACCGCCCACGGCAATGTGGCAGTAGAAGTTCATCCGTTTAAAATTTCTCATCACCCGATCGGAAACATCGCGGAGCTGAAATTCGCCGGCCAGGTTTTCCACCGGCATGGAAAAGGGATTGCCCTTGTTGGTGGAGCCGAGGATGGTTCCGCCGGTCGGCGTGATGCCTGCCACATCCTCGGGTTTGAGTCTGATCAGTTCGTCGGTGTTGAGCAGGCCCAGGTAGCCCTGCCGGCTGCCGTAAACCTCCCAGCCCCGCCATTGTGAGGCCATAACCACTGAATAAATGACGGCGTTCAGGCCCGGCGCATCTCCTCCGCCGGTGGAAATAACGATTTTTTTCATGGCTGCGTCCTGATAGTGTCCAAGTTGTCTGGCGATGGTTGTCAGCGCGGACAGATCGCGCCTCTTTTACTTCATAAAAAAAACAACACAATGTGTCATTGGTGCTGGAGCGAATAACTTGAAGAAATTTATTTGATTATAGATGGTTATTGGCTTTCCTGCAAACAATTGTCGTGATATTGTTTTTTTTGTCTGCAGACCATTTTATTGACTTATTAAATTGAATACCTTATAATTTAGAAAAATTATTATCTTTTCTGCCGGAGATTTCCGGCCACTGGAATGTAAACTTTTTTAATTTCATTATATTTTCAGCGCAATTTTTTTAGACAGGAGGGCTTTGTGATGTTGAATGTGACTGATCTGGCGATTAAAAATCTCAAGGCGTATCTGGAGCAGAATAATATCGATTCTGCCATCCGGGTCGCCCTGATGCAGGGCGGCTGAGCTGGCCCGTCACTCGGTTTGGCTCTGGATGAGCCAAAGGACAACGATAAGGTTTTTGATCAGGACAACCTGAAATTTCTTGTGGACAGCGGCCTGTTGACGAGCTGTGGCAGCATCAAGGTTGATTTTATTGATGCTGGTCCCCGCTCCGGCTTTGCCATTTCATCGACCGTGCCTCTGGGCGGAAAATCCGCCTGCGGCTCCTGCGGCAGTTCCTGCGGTTGATCCTGACCCGCTTGGTTTTTTCAAAAGAAAACCCGCCTTCTGGCGGGTTTTCTTTTGCTTTTCTCGTTAATTTCCCCTCCATGTTGCAAGGCGTTTATCCTTCTTCTGTCCCATCCTCCCCTGCTTGACAAAATTTTTCTGCAATGCTAAGGAATCATTGTTACCGGACGAAAATGACCGGATGTCATTGCCCCCTGTGACATTGCTGACATGAAGGACTTGGTAAGAGATGAGACGATACGAAGAGATTTTTTCCCGCAGCGTCAATCAGCCTGACGAGTTCTGGGCCGAGGCGGCGGAAGCGATCAGCTGGTACAGCAAATGGGACAGGGTACTCGATGACGATTCCCCTCCGTTTTACCGATGGTTTGTCGGCGGCGAGCTTAACACCTGTGAGAACGCCGTTGACCGCCATGTGGCCGCCGGGCAGGGAGAACAGGCCGCCATTATTTATGATTCACCGGTCACCGGCGTTGTCAGGAAAATTACCTACCGCGAATTGCTTGACCAGGTATCCCTCTTTGCCGGAGTATTGCGGAATGAAGGGGTGAAAAAGGGCGACACGGTCATCATCTATATGCCGATGATTCCCGAAGCGGCAGTGGCCATGCTGGCCTGTGCCCGTCTCGGGGCAATCCATTCCGTGGTCTTCGGCGGTTTTGCCGCCCACGAGCTTGCCCTCCGGATCGATCACGCCCGGCCACGGGTGATCGTCACCGCTTCCGGCGCCATTGAAGGAAAGAAGATTCTCGCCTATAAACCCCTGGTTGATAGCGCCATTGCCATGGCGGAACATGAACCGGCGAGTTGCATTGTTTTGCAGCGTCCATTTGTCACCGCTGAACTGACGCAACGTGATCGCGACTGGGCAGAGGCGATGCAACTGGCAAAGCCCACGGAATGCGTACCGGTGGCTGCCACCGATCCGCTCTATATTCTCTATACCTCCGGCACTACCGGCATGCCGAAAGGGGTGATACGCGACAACGGCGGTCATGCGGTGGCGCTGCATTGGAGCATGAAAAACATCTACAACGTCGATGCCGGTGATGTCTTCTGGTCTGCCTCCGACGTCGGCTGGGTAGTCGGCCATTCCTATATCGTCTACGGGCCGTTGCTGCGTGGCTGCACCACCGTGCTTTACGAGGGAAAACCGGTGGGAACCCCGGATCCCGGTTCCTTCTGGCGGGTCATCGCCGAACATGGGGTCAAGGTGCTGTTCACCGCTCCCACCGCCTTTCGTGCCATCAAAAAGGAAGATCCGGACGGTGCATATTGCCGCCGGTACAATCTCGACACCTTCGCTGCCCTTTATCTTGCCGGTGAGCGTCTTGATCCCGACACCTGCATCTGGGCGAGCAGGCTGCTGGCTCGGCCGGTCATCGATCACTGGTGGCAGACGGAAACCGGCTGGGCCATTGTCGCGAACTGTCGGGGCATTGAACCCTTGCCGGTCAAACCCGGTTCGCCAACCAGACCGGTGCCGGGCTTCGATGTGCGAATTGTCAACAGGGACGGGCAGGAGCTTGACGCCAATCAGGAAGGACATGTGGTGATAAAGCTGCCCCTGCCGCCCGGTACGTTGTCCAGTCTGTGGCGGGACGAGAAAAAATTCGTTTCGTCGTATATGTCAACCTTTCCCGGATATTACGAAACCAGCGACGGCGGCTATATCGATGAGGATGGCTATGTCTACATCATGGGCCGGATGGACGATGTCATCAACGTCGCCGGTCATCGCCTTTCCACCGGCGCCATGGAGGAGATTATTGCCGGTCATCCGGATGTGGCCGAATGTGCGGTGATCGGCGCCCATGATGATCTCAAAGGGGAACTGCCCATGGGTTTTGTTGTACTGAAATCCGGGGTGCAGCGCGATTTTGCCGAGGTGAAAAAGGAGCTGGCTCAGCTGGTGCGCGACCGGATCGGTCCGATTGCCTGCTATCGCGAATCTCTGCGGGCCAGTCGGCTGCCGAAAACCAGATCCGGCAAGGTGCTGCGCTCCACCATGCGGGCCATTGCCAACAACAGGGAATACCGGATGCCGTCCACCATCGACGATCCGGCAATTCTGCAGGAGATTACCGAGTTACTCGCCGGCAGGAAAGTGACCGCCTAACCTGCTCTCCTCCTGAGCGCCATGATCCGGAGGGCACCGGTGACTCCCCAGCGACGCATGGTTTTTTCGATAAAAAATTAACAAGAGATTGCGGTTGCTTGCACCTTGCCATCATGGCGGCAATATGCTAATAAGGCAACCTGAAACAAGAAAAGCCCGGATGGCGGAACAGGTAGACGCAAGGGACTTAAAATCCCTCGGCACTCGTTGCTGTGCGAGTTCGATTCTCGCTCCGGGCACCAGTAATATCAAGCACTTAACTCTTATAGGTTGGGTGCTTATTTTCTTTCCGGCTAAAATTTGGCTAAAGAAAATAATCTTATTTAGTCTTTTTCTCTGCCGGTTTGCTGGTTTCCCCAGCTAACTCTTTAAGCTTTTTCTTCATTTCTTCCACCTTGGCTTTATCAGCTTCCGGCCCAGCCATTACCGCAATCATCAGTCCGTTTGTCTTCATAAAGTTATCCACATTGACAGATTTTAGTATGTGCTAAAATAATAATATAAGTATTCCAGCATATTACCACAGCATTTATCAAAAAGCCTATAACCATTTTCACCCCTGGTCGCTTCGCTCCATAATAACACCCTGCTTTTAAGCCAACTTTGGCTAAAATCGCTAAAGTGTGCCGCTTACGCCCTTTTTTCCTCCCGACTGGTCAAAAAAAGGACAGCAATCCAGATATTTCGCTGTAAACAGAGCACTCAAAATATTTGAATTGCTGTCCTTACGGCCAAGCGGCACAATAAATATAAATGAATAAATATCGCGGGATAGACAAGCGGTTTGTCGTCGGTTTCATAAGCCGAAATAACGTCGGTTCGAATCGGTTCAGATGGGGAAATAGACTTCTTTGGACACGCCCCATCAACCATGATATCTTGTCGGTGAGCTTCATGGCATCCTCCTGCCTTTGTTTTGCTGGTTACAAAACAATACCAGAAATGCCATGAAACTCAATTGTTTCAATATGTTACGCAATAATAATTTGCACGTCGGCCTCTTGTCATTTTGAAAGAGGCTCGGCATATGAAAAGAATCCACATCTGGAGAATCTGCTGTTTGACGACTTTTTTCGGCAGGCGTTGCAGGCTGCCCAACCCGGCTGGCGCAAGGTTGTGGTAAAGGCCGTCGAACTGGGAGTTCCGACCCCGGCCTTCTCCTCCGCCCTGGCTTACTATGACGGTTATCGCAGCGCCCGGCTTCCCGCCAATCTGCTACAGGCCCAACGGGATTATTTCGGCACCCACACATACGAGCGGATCGACCGACCGCGCGGTGAATTTTACCATACCGAACCCACGATAATTTTCGGAAGGAATTCCTGAATTAACCGACCATGAACCACATCCTGGCGAAAATTCTTGTTTTTCTGATCGATGACCAGGAAAGCGGGCTCTGGGGCGCCGCTTTTCATGGCCGACAAATCTTGATGAAAGGGTAACAACATATGGCAGGTAACAATAACGGCAAAATCATACAAAAAATCGTCATTGGCTGCGCCATCGTCCTCGGAATCGCAGCTTTTCGCTATTTCGAACTGGGGCAATATCTCTCCCTTGACTACCTCAAGGCGTCGCAGGCAAAATTTCAGGCCATCTATTTTGAAAATCGTCTCCTGGTCGTCGCCGCCTTCGTGGGGATCTATATCGCCGTTACCGCCCTGTCGCTGCCGGGAGCAGCCGTGATGACCCTGGCCGGGGGCGGGCTGTTCGGCCTTGTTGTCGGGACGGTAGCTGTTTCGATTGCCAGCACCATCGGGGCCACACTGGCCTGCGCGGTCTCCCGCTTTCTGCTGCGGGACTGGGTTCAGAATAAATTCGGCGACAAACTTTCGACCATCAATAACGGCATTGAAGAGGAAGGCGCCTTTTACCTCTTTTCCCTGCGCCTGGTGCCGATTTTCCCCTTTTTCGTGATCAACCTGGCCATGGGCCTTACCCGGATGCGGCTGTTCACCTTTTTCTGGGTGTCGCAGGTCGGTATGCTGGCCGGCACCATGGTGTACGTCAACGCCGGCAAGGAGCTGGCCAAGATCGACTCCCTGAGCGGGATCATGTCGCCCGGGGTGTTGATTTCCTTTGCCATTCTCGGTCTTTTTCCTATTACTGTGAAAAAAATGCTGGCTTTTTACAAAACAAAAAAAACAACCAACTCTCAAAGTGAGAGCGTCCGGAAGGGCTCTTAAAAAGAGGAGAAAAAAAATGGCAGACTATGATTATGACATCGGCATTATCGGCGGCGGCGCGGCTGGACTCACCGTGGCATCCGGCGCGGCCCAGCTTGGCGCTAAAACCCTGTTGATCGAAAAAGAGGAGGCGCTGGGAGGCGACTGCCTGCATTACGGCTGCGTGCCGAGCAAAACCCTGATCAAGACCGCCCATGTGTATCATCTGATGAAAAACGGCCCCCGCTTCGGGCTTCCAGCCTTAACCCCGCCGCCGGTGGATTTCCGGCAGGTTTCGGAGCGGATTCGTTCCGTGATCGGGGTAATCCAGAAACACGACTCGGTGGAACGGTTCTGCAAACTCGGGGCAAAAGTCGAGTTCGGGGATCCAATATTTACCGATGAACATGCCATTGCCCTTGGCGGAAAATCCATTTCCGCCCGCAGCTGGCTGGTCGCCACCGGCTCATCCTCGGCGGTTCCTCCTGTTGAAGGTCTCGATAAAACACCCTACCTGACCAATCGCGACATCTTTTATCTCGACAAACTTCCTGATTCGATGATTGTGCTCGGCGCCGGTCCCATTGCCGTTGAAATGGCCCAGGCCTTCGCCCGGCTCGGCGCCAGGGTGACGGTGATCCAGCGCAGCGGCCAGATATTGAGCAAGGAAGACAAGGACATGGCTGATATCGTCAAGCGGATGCTGGAGGAGGAAGGCGTTGCCTTTCAGATGAACGCGACCGTCGTCCGGGTCGGCGATCTGGGGCGTGAGCGCGAAGTGGTGATCAGAAACGAGGCAGGTGAAACGCAGACTCTCCGGGCCGAGGCGCTGCTCGTGGCTCTTGGCCGCGCACCAAACGTTGACGGCCTCGGGCTTGAGAAACTCGACATTGCCTACGATCACAAAGGTATCAAGGTGAACAGTTACCTCCGGACCAGCCACAAGCATATTTATGCGGCCGGTGATGTCATCGGCGGGTATCAGTTCACCCATGTGGCCGGGTATGAAGGCGGGGTGGTTTTGAGCAACGCCATTTTTCATCTGCCGAAGAAAACCGATTACTCCCATGTGCCCTGGTGCACCTATACCCACCCGGAACTGGCCAGCATCGGCATGAATGAGAAGAGCGCGAAAAAAGCCGGTATCGACTATTCAATTCATGTCGAGGAGTTCAGCGGTAATGACCGCGCCCTGGCCGAGGGCGAAAGTGTCGGCCGCATCAAACTGCTGCTGGATAAAAAAGAAAAACCGCTCGGCGTTCAGATTCTGGGGCCCGGGGCCGGGGATCTCTTAAGCGAATGGGTGGCGATCATGAACGGCGGCGTGGGGCTCTCTAAAATCGCCTCGGCCATTCATCCCTACCCAACCCTGGGAGAGATCAACAAAAGGGTTGTCGGCGCGGTTTTTTCGCCTAAGATCTTTTCCGATACGGTCAGGAAAGGCCTGAAATTTTTCTTCAGCTTCAAAGGCCGGGCCTGTAGCTGCGGAGAAGAAACTTCTCACGACGAAGACAATCGATAAGACAAGGAGCCTGTTATGCCCCGCGATATTCCCCTCGGTAATGGCCGCCTGCTCATCTGCTTTGACCAGGGGTACGCCATCCGGGATCTCTTCTTTCCCCATGTCGGCCAGGAGAATCATGTCTCCGGCGACTTCTGCCGATTCGGGGTATGGGTTGACGGACTATTCCAATGGATAGGTCCTGACTGGCGCCGGGAGTTCCTCTACGAGCCGGGAACCATGGTGACCCAGGTCAACCTTGCTCATGAGGAATTGGGAGTCCTGCTCACCTGCCGCGACGTGGTCGATTTCCACGAAAACATCTATATCCGGGAGGTGGTAGTGGAAAATCTGAGGTCTGCGGCCAGGGAGATACGTCTCTTCTTTGCCCAGAGTTTCAATATCTCCGGCAACAGTATTGGCGACACCGCCGCCTTCGACCCGGCAACCGGGGGGCTTGTTCATTACAAGGGCAACCGGTATTTTCTCGCTGGCGGCGCCGTGGACGGCAGCCAAGGCTTTAGCCAGTTCGCGGTGGGCCAAAAAAACGGCAACGACAAGGAAGGCACATACCGGGATGCCGAAGACGGGCTCCTTTCCGGAAACCCCATAGCACAGGGTTCAGTTGATTCAGTGGCGGCGCTGCACCTTTCTCTCGCGGCCAGGGGCAAGACTAAAGTCCACTACTGGCTTGCGGCCGGGGATTCCTGGCAGGAGGTACGGCGGCTTGACCAGCTGCTCAAACACAAAACCCCG
>CAZUZJ010000087.1:0-9041 GCA_964624225.1 uncultured Desulfobulbia bacterium
CCTCGGCGCTTGCCGCCTGCTCGGTCGCCCCCTGGGACATGTGCTGGGCGGTGGCCGACAGCTGCTGGGAACCGGCCGCCACGTTGTCCGCCGCCCCCTGCACCTCCATCACCACCTCTTTCAGCTTGGCCACCATGGCGGCCAGCGACTCCATCAGCTCGTCCTTGTCACTGCGTTTTTTCACCTCAACCAGCAGGTTGCCGCGGGCCACCTGCTTGGCGTTGTCGGTGATCTCTTTCAGCGCCGCCACGTTCTGGTTGATCGCCGTGTTGATCTTTGTAAAATTGTCGGCAATTCCCCTGGTGTCCTCGTCCGCCGCCGCCACCGCGGTGTTGACCGCCAGATCGCCGATGGAGAGCATCTCCAGATTGACCAGCAGCTTGTTCACCTCGCTGGTCTGGAAATGCGCCTGTTTCTCCGCCACCCGGGCCGCCTTTTTCACCGCGGTCATGTCGGTCACCACCTCAAAGGCGCCGATGACATTGCCAGCCTCATCCTTGATCGGCACGCCGAAATAGCTGATGTCAAGGTTGAGGGATCCGGGGTGGGCGTCGGTTTCGCTGCTGGCCATCTGGTTGGCCGCCATGGCCCGGCCACAGGCGCATTTGTCGGTCTTGCAGTCCGAGGTGCGGAAGTGGTCGTAACACTTGGCTCCCAGGAGCTGCTGCTGGCTGCGGCCGCCGGCCTCGGCCCCGGCCCGGTTCATGTAGAGCACGGTGAAATCCCGGTCGATGATCATGGCCGGAGCCGGCATGACGTCAAGCAGGCCGACCAAGCGGTCGGCGATGGCGTTGACCCCCAGGATCAACTTGCGGTAATCGCCCTGGTGCCTGGCCGCATCGGCCCGGACCGTGATGCGACCCTCCATGGCCGCGCGCCCCAGCATTTCGACGTCACCGGTCAGGGTGCGGATGGCGTCGACGGTCCGGTTGGTCGCCACGGCGATTTTGGTGAAGTTGTCGGCAATGGACCGGGTGTCCTCGTCCGCCGCCGCCACCGCGACGGTAAAATCCAAATCGCCGGCCGCCAGCATCTCCAGGTTGGCGATCAGCCTGTTCACCTCGCCGTTCTGATACTCGGCCTGTTTTTCCGCCAGCCGGGCCGCCTTTTTCACCGCGGTCATGTCGGTCACCACCTCGAAGGCGGCGATGGTGACGCCCTTGTCGTCCTTGAGCGGGATGCCGAAGTAACTGATATCGAGGTTGAGCGCGCCCGGATGGGCGTCGGTTTCACTGGTGGCAAATATGCCGGCGGCCATGGCCCGGCCGCAGGCGCAGCGGTCGGTCTTGCAGTCCGAGGTGCGGAAATGATCGAAACACCTGGACCCAAGGAGCTGCTGCTGGGTGCGGCCGCCGGCCTCTGCCCCGGCCTTGTTCATGTAGAGGACGGTGAAATCCCGGTCAATGATCATGGCCGGCGCCGGTATGGCGTCGAGCAGGCCGACCAGCCGGTCGGCGATCAGATTGACGCCCTGGATCAGCTTGCGGTAGTCGCCCTGATGGCGGCTCTCGTCGGCGCGCAGGGTGATGCGGCCTTCCATGGCTGTCCGGCCAAGCTTCTCGACATCACCGGTCACAAGGCGGATGCTCTCCACCATCTTCTTCATCGCCACCATGACGCTGGTCGTGTCGCCGACGGCCAGGGGGATCTCGCCGGACAGCTCGCCGGCCGCCACCCGCGCGGCCACCTCGCCAAGCTCGCGGGGATCGGCGCCGAGCTGGCGCAGGGTCGAACGGGTGAGGGAAAAGGCGATGCCGACGGCAATCAGCACCGCGAGCGCTCCCAGGCCGAGCATGATGTTGCGGGCCGTGATGTAGGTCGCCACCGCCTCGGCATGACGCATTTCGTTACGGGCCATGTTATGGGCGATCAGTTCCTCGATCTGCTCCTGCAAGGCGTACTCCGCCGCCTCACCTTCCCTTTCCCGCAGGGCTTCAGCCTCCCCGGCATTACCGGCCATGGCAAGATCGATGATCCGGGTGTTGATGGCCTTCAGCGTTCTGATGGCCTCCCTGATCTGGCCGATGAGCGCCTGGGCTTTGCTGTCGCCCGGGTCGGTCATCTCCTCGACCTTTTTCAGGTTGTTTTCATACTCCTCCCGGTGTTTAACGATTCGATCATTGTATGCCCGGCGTTTCTCCGGGTCCTGATTGAGGACGATATTGCGGATATCGATGAAAATCCCGGAGGTGGCATCCATCACCTGGTTGGCATGCTCGATGCGCACCATGTTGACGGTGACGATGCGCTCCATACCGTTTTCGATCACCCTCATATCCCGGATGCCGACCCAGATCAGCACCAGCATGACCGCCACCACCACCGCGAAACCGGTCCCCAGCCGCCTGCTCAGATTCATGTTCGCAAACATCATTGTCACCTCCCCTTTCATATTATTTAAGCCCGCAAAGGATCACGGTTTTCTTCACAGATTCTGTTGCTCGATGCTCGCCGCGTCCCGGGCCAATACCCCGGGATCGAGAATGAGGGCCACCGAACCGTCACCAAGGATGGTAGCGCCGGAGATGCCCTCGACATGCTGGTAAAAACGACCGAGCGGCTTGATGACGGTCTGGTGTTCACCGATGACGAAATCAACGACAAAGCCGATGCGGGTTCCCCGCACCACGACGATGACGATCTGCTCGATCTCCGGCCGCTCGCCGGTAATGGCGAACTGGTTACGCAGGCAGATATAGGGGGTGAGACTGCCGCGCACCCGGGCAAGGTTCCGGCCGTGCGCCGCCGCGACATCCTCGCGGGACAGCTCGACGCATTCCTCGACCGCGGCAAGCGGCAGCACGAAGTGGTGGTCGCTGATTTTGACGAGCAGACTCTCGATAATGGCCAGCGTCAACGGAATCCGCAAGGTGATGGTGGTGCCCGCCCCCACCTGGCTGTCGATGTCGATGGCGCCGCGCAGCCCCTCGATGCCGCGTTTGACCACATCCATGCCCACCCCGCGGCCGGAGACACTGGTGACGGTGGCGGCGGTGGAAAAACCGGGGGCGAAGATCTGGGCGAAAATTTCCTTGTCGGTCAGTTCGGCATTGGCGGCAATCAGCCCCTTTTCCTCCGCCTTGACGCGAATGACGTCCGGATCAAGGCCCTTGCCGTCATCGCGGATGGTGATGAGCACCGAGTCGCCGGAATGCTCGGCCCCGAGCGTCACCGTGCCGAGCGCCGGTTTGCCGGCGGCAAGCCGGGCCGCCGGCATCTCGATGCCGTGGTCGATGCTGTTTCTGATGATGTGGACGAGGGGATCGTTGAGTTTTTCGATCACCGTCTTGTCAAGCTCGGTCTCGGCGCCGAAGGTCTCCAGCTCGATCTCCTTGCCGAGCTCGCGGGAGAGATCGCGGACCAGTCGCTTGAACTTGCTGAAGGTGCTGCCGATGGGCAGCATCCGGATCGCTCAGCTCGTTGGTCAGCCGCTCCACCTCCTCGGCGATGGCGATGAATTTCGGGTCATTGTTGCTGGCCGCCACCTGGGTGAGATGGGCCTGCACGGTGACCATCTCACCCACCAGGTTGACAAGCTGGTCGAGTCTTTCCGCCGGCACCCGGATGCTGGCCGCCGCATCAAGGGCGGCCCGTTCCTGTCGCACGGTCCGGACCTGCTGCTGTTCGACCAGGGCGGAGGCCACCTTTGCCGCGGCGACGATCCCCTCTTCCACCAGCAGCTCGCCGAAACGCTTCTGTTTGCCCAACACCTGCCGGGCCGCATCCGGCTCTATATCGCCGCGTTCGACCAGAATCTCGCCGAGCTTCTTGTACTCCGCAACATCCTCTTCCGGCCCGGCGTCGATCTCCGCGATCCGGATCTCACAGTCGTCCTCGACAAAGATAAAAACGTCGCGAATCGCCTCCTCGCCGCGATTCGTTGTCAGAATGATGTCCCAGTAGATATAGCAGTGTTCGCTGTTGAGACTGTCCAGGGTCGGAATATCCTCGAGCTGGGCGATCACCCGGCAGGCGCCGAGATCGCGCAGCTCATTCAACAGCGACAGGGGATTGCTGCCGCTCAGGAGCAATTCCCGATTGGGCCGGAAACGGATGCGCCAGGTCTTTTCCCCGGCGGCAGCGGGAGCCGGCGCCCTCCCGGCCTCCTCCTTTTTGCCGACGCCGCCGGCCTGTGGCAGCAGTTTCCGCAGACCGGCGACAATGGCATCGCCCTGCTTGCGATCAACCTCGCCGAGACCGGCCGAGGCATCGAGCAGGGCGGAGATATGGTCCCGCGACTGGAGGGTCAGGTCGAGCAGCTCCTTGGTCACGGCCAGCTTGCCGTTGCGGACCTGATCGAACACCGTCTCCACCTCATGGGTAAAGGCGGCGATTTCGTCGAAGCCGAACATGGCCCCTGATCCCTTGATCGTATGCATGGCCCGAAAGACCCGGTTGATCAGTTCATGATTGTCCGGCGTCTCTTCAAGATCAAGCAAGGAGGTTTCCAGCTCGGCCAGTAACTCGGCCGCCTCTTCCCGGTAGGTGGCGATATGTTGGTCAGTCATGAGTTACCCCCCTAAAACCTTCTTGGTCACCGCGATCAGCTGTTCCGGCTTGAACGGCTTGACGATCCAGCCGGTGGCGCCGGCCGTCTTGCCTTCCGCCTTCTTCGAATCCTGGGATTCGGTGGTCAGCATGATGATGGGAATGAACCTGTTCGGACCGCCGCTGCGCACCCCCTTGATCAGGCCGATGCCGTCGAGATTCGGCATATTGAGATCGGTGAGCAGCATGTCGACCTTCTGGGTGGTCAGCTTGTTCAAGGCATCCTGGCCGTCAACCGCCTCGACGACCTCATAGCCGTTCTGCCGGAGGGTGAAGGCCACCATCTGCCGGACACTGGCGGAATCATCCGCCGTCATGATCAGTTTTGCCATTATTTTTCCTCTCCAAACCAGGTACAGATCGTATCGTTGTGCTGTTTACAGGTTCCCGGCTGCCGCGCCCCGGAGGCTTCGACCAGCGCGTCGAGGGCGGCGGGGCGCTTCCCGCGCAGGACAATGGTTCGCCCTTGCTCGGTCGCTGTTTTGCAGGCGGAACAGAGAATCTGCAGAACAGTGATGTCGAGCTCGACATCAGGGGCAAACGAAAGGGCGACATTCTCGCCCGCCGCCAGTCCGTCACTGATACGCCGGGCGAAATCACCGGCATTTTCAATGGTCAAGCGGGGGCCGCTGTCAAGAAGAATTTCGCTTCCCGCCACTTCCGTATCGTTTTCCAGCTGGTTATCCATCTGTTTTTCCTCCCCTTCTCAGTAGTCCGTGACGACCGCTCGCCTCCTCCGCTGACGCCATGCCGTGCGCACCGCATCAGGAAAAGAGCAGCGGTCGTCACCTAAAAAAAACAAACCCGTAAAAAGTCTTTTTTCACCACAGAGCGCACTGAGAGCGCAGAGAAAAAATCTTTTATTACAATCAGTTATCTCTGAGCGCTCTGTGGGTAATTTTCAGTTTTACGAAATCATCAAAAAAGATCGACGTTGTCGCCGAATTCCGATTCCCCGGTTGCCGGCGCCTCATCGCTGCGGATCTGCTGCGGCGCAGCGGCCTGGGGCGATTGGCCGGCCCGGCGGGCGGCGATGGCCTCATGGATGCGCCGTTCGCTTTCCATGGTATAGCGCTCTTCCATGCGCCGCAGATTTTCCTTGAATTCTTCGGTGGCCGGCTCCAGCTCCCGGGCCTCGTTGACGATCCCGTGCAGCACCGCAGCCACCTCTTCGGCCATGGCGTGACTTCGTTCATGGACGTCGATGCCGCCGGTGACCTGCTCCACCTCCTCACTTAAAGAACCGACCATACCATGCAGCCGGCCGAGGATCTCCCGCAGCTCGACGCTCATCTCGCCAAGGACACGGACAATTTCCTCCACCTCGCCGCCCATGCCGCTGATGCGGGACGAAAGCACTGCTTCGGCCTCATCGGCGGTATGGGCAAGGTGCTTTGTCTGGTCATTGATTTCGCCCAAGGCGGTGGCGATGGCATCCGTCTGCTGCACCGTTTCGTCGGAGAGCTGCTTGATCTCCTTGGCCAGCACCTCCAGGGCCGCCCCTTCCACCCCGCTGTGGGCTGCCTTGATCTGGGCATTTAAAGCGATATGGACGGTGGCGTAGCCGATGGACTCGATATCGGTAACAAAGACGGTGATTTCGCTGATGGTTGCGGCCACCTGCTTGAGGGCGGCGGCCATTTCCCGATCCGCGTCGGCAAAGGTGCCGAGCAAACGGGTGACGGTTGCCATGCCCCGACTGATGCCGTCGAGAAACGAGGCATCCTCCCCCTCTCCCATCCCGGTCAGGACCAGGGTTTCTTCCCCCAGAACCGTCTGTTTGCGGGCCACCTCACGCAGGTTTTCGACAATCGAGGCGACCTGGGCATGAAACTCGGTGGCGGCGAAGCGCAGTTGCGCCTCCTGCAGCTCGCAGACATTACCGGTCTCGACGATCAGGGCCCGGCACGCCTCCCGCACGCGGTCGGTGCAGCCGGCGGCGTCGAGATCCGCGGCCAGGCCGGCCAGGGCCTCGGCGACATGCTCCACCTGCTGCCGGTGGATATCATGAAACTGCATGGAAGAGACCACTGCGCCGATATTGCCGGCAATCTCCCCGGAAACGGCGGCGACCATGGCGCCCAGTCGGGTAAAACGGTCATTGACCGCTTCGAGGGCATGGAGACTGTCGGCGCTGCCGGCGAGGGCGGCCGTGACCTCGGCGTCATGCACCGATTCGGTGGAGGCAACCACCTCGATGTTTTCATCAAGCATGGCGGCCAGCAGGCCCTGGTGCTGAATGATCGCCTCGGATTTGTCGTTGATCTGGCGGGAGAGTTTTTCCACATCCAGGGCAAGATTGACGAAACCGGCGCCCAGGTCGCCGAGACGGGCGCTTTCGATCTTGATGGAAACGCCGAGCATATGCAGGGTCATACCCATCTTGCGAAAGCCATGAAGCGGGGCGGAGATCCCCCCAAGCAGCTCCTGGACCCGGCGCAGGGTGGCAAAGGTATCGGCATTGCGGCTGCGCGCCTTGGCCAGATAGTCCTCCATGTCCGCCATCATTCGGCGCAGACGTTCAAGCAGGGTCTGCATGCGGCCGCCGGAGGCCGACTCGACGAGATGATCGGCCAGCCGGGTGATCTCCCCGGAGCGAAGATAAATGCCCTGCATCTGCTCGCCGATCTGCAAAAATTCGTTTTCCGTGGCCCCGGCCAGCTGATGGAGGGTAGCCAGCGAGGAATCGAGGGCAGCCCGCCAGGCAACGGGGAAGTCCCGCCGCGCGGAGGCGTTTTTTGTGTGAAAGATTTTCCAGAACATACCTGTTGTCTTGTCGTTCCACCCCGTCCGTGAAGCCACCGGGGACCGCGGCCGTCTTTTTGATGCGGCCACCAAGTTGATGCGTCGCGCGAGAAAAACCGACCCCGTCGGCCGTCCCGTCCCTCAGGCTGATTCCATCATCTTAGGCAGATGACGAGACGGTAATCAAGAAATTTCATGACCGCTGATCAGAGCCGGATTCCCCCTTGTGTCACAATGTAAACAAAGACACTTGACAACACCGGTCCGCTGTCGTGTTGTCCCTATCAGGACAGGGTTCACGAAAATTCTTGACGGGGCCGAATCGCCTGTGCGCATAATGATCATTGACGGGCAGCATTCAGCCAATACCGGTTTCCTGCTTTTCTGCCAATTGCCGCATAGACGTCTACCACAGAAAGCGCAGAGACCACAGACAAAAATAACAATTACAAATAGTTAAACAGAACGATCTGTGAGCCCATCTCAGTTTTTTCCCGAGGCAAATCACTTATTGACACGTAAGGAGGAGAAAGATGAAAAAAACCGTGGTATTGCTGGCAATGTTTTTCTGCCTGCTGCTGATCTCAACCGGCAGTCAGGCGGCAGACAGCTACGTCTTCGGCGTCCACCCGTTCAAGAACCCGGCGGAACTGGGGAAAATGTTCAAGCCCCTGCGCGACTATCTCGGCGCCGAGCTGGGGGCCGAGATATCCTTCCGCAGCGCCAAGGATTACGACGCTGCGAAACAGGCGCTGATCAACGGCGAAATCGACATCTCCTACCTGGGACCGTCGCTGTTCGCCATGGTCAACAACGAGCATCCCGGCAAGATCCGTATCGCCGCGGTGGTACTCAGCAAGGGAACGCCGAGCTTCAAGGGGGTCATTGTCGCCCGCCAGGATTCGCCAATCAGCACACTGGCCGACCTCAAGGGCAAGAACTTCGCCTTCGGCGACCGGGAATCGACCCTGTCCTGCTACATGCCGGCCTACATGCTGATGACGGCCGGCATCTTCGACGGCATAACCTACAAGTTTGTCGGCTCCCACGACAACGTTGCCCTGGGCGCCTACAAGTTTGTCGGCTCCCACGACAACGTTGCCCTGGGCGTGTTGAACAAGGCCTTTGACGCCGGCGGCATGCAGCCCTCGGTGGCCCAGACCTATCTGGACAAGGGGCTGAAAATCGTCGCCGAGTCCGAGCCGGTGCCGGAACACGTCATCGTCGTCGGCTCAAAGGTCGATGACGCGACCTTCGAGAAGATCAGCCAGGCCCTGATCAACGTCACGAACCCCGAGGTCTATACCGCCATCGGCAAGTCACTGACCGGTTTTGCCGCCATCGACCCGGCTGAGTATGCGAAGCTTTACGAGATCATGAAGCAGGTTGATGCAAAAATTCCGCTGAAATAACGGCCGGCTTCCCGCTGTCGGCCAGACCATCACCAGCAAAGGGGGGCGATGCCGCCCCCCTTGCCGCCTCTCTTGTCCGACCGCTTTCAGAACCTGGTGAACTCCTCGTCATCAAGGGGAATCACCTCTTCCGCCTTCACCCGCCGGCCGGGCAACGCCTTTGGCATTTGCGGTTCTTCCCCGCCGGTCGGCCGGGCCGGACCCTGTCGGCCGGAAACGCTCCTCTGGGCCGGACCCTTCGGTTTTCCCCCGCCACCCGCCCTGGTCACCCCGGCCGCACCGTGGCCGGCCAGCGCGGCCAGATCCTCCACCATCACCTTCATCTGTTCCGCCTGA
>CAZUZJ010000088.1:0-9029 GCA_964624225.1 uncultured Desulfobulbia bacterium
CCGGCATGGTCACGATCCTGATCTCAGGATCGACGGGCGGCAGCGGGGGGAGTTTGGGGTCGGCCATGGTGGCCTTGGTGTAGGCATCGATCGCCTTTTCCTGATCACCCTTCTGCTGCATGATAAGACCGATGTTGGTATGGGCCTGAGCCGGATTTACGGCATAAAGCAGGGCCATTTTGTTGGCCTGCAACGCTTCGTCGAGCTGACCCAGCTCGAAATGCACCCCCCCCAGGTTGATGTAGGCCTCAGCGGAATGATCGTCAATCTCCAGACACCGTTTCAGTTCGCGCAGGGCATCATTGTGGCGGCCGGCCTTGCGGTACACCAGGGCAAGATGGTGGTGAGCCATGATGGAGTCGGGATGTTCCTGGCACTTCTGTTCCATCTCGGCAATGACTTTGGTGAGATCTTCTCTGAGTTGTTTGTCGGGCATGGATTTCCTCATCAATTGAAAGAATGCGCGTCAGCGCGTGACAGTAGTGATTGACGCAAATAAAGAAAGAATGGTCCGGACAGGGAGCAATACCAGAAGCAGAAAAGGGTCTTTTGCCGTGGCGGTGTCTCCCGGGAAGGTGTCTCAGCCATTTTTCACAAGTTTTCAGACTTTAACCATGAAGAGGGAGAATTTCAAGCCTGTGGCGCATGACGGAAAAGATTTCTTGATGCAATGAGTGCTTGACTTGGTTGGCGGAGGGTGGCAAGTAAGGGAGAAATTTTCAGGGGGAGTGAAACGACGTGGCAAAAAAAACGGGGAAGAGGCCAAAAGGGCTTGTGGTTGCCGGCCTTGGCGGCGGCTCTGGCAAAAGTGTGGTGGCGGTGGGGCTGGCGGCATTGCTGGCCCAACAGGGATATCGGGTGGTGCCATTTAAGAAGGGGCCGGATTACATCGATGCCGGCTGGCTCGGTCTTGCCAGTGGCCGCCCCTGCTTTAATCTCGATCCCTATCTGATGGAGGAAGGGGCCATGGTCGCCTCTTTTATCGAGCACGGGGGGGAGGGCGATTTTGCGGTGGTCGAGGGCAATCGCGGTCTCTACGACGGGGTTGACGTTGAAGGCACCTACAGTACGGCCGAGCTTGCCATGCGGCTCGGGCTGCCTGTTCTCCTCGTTGTCGACTGCACCAAAACGACCCGGACGGTGGCAGCCCTGGTGCTGGGCTGCAGGATGTTCGATCCCCAGGTGCGGATTGCCGGGGTGGTGCTGAACCGACTTGGCAGCGGCCGGCATGAAAAAATCGTCCGGGCGGCGGTGGAGCGCTATGCCGGAGTACCGGTCCTCGGCGCCCTGCACCGGATGAAACGTGATATCTTTCCCATGCGGCACCTCGGGGTGACGCCGTTTCAGGAGCATGACGGCGCCGTCGGGGCGGTGGCGCAACTGGCCGGATTGGTGGCCGCAAACGTCGATGTCGAAGCGGTCAAGGCCATGATGGCCCCACTGGCGATTGCCGGTGGCCGGGTGGCAACACGGGTCGAATCGGCCGGCTTCGGGGTGCGCATCGGCGTTATCCGTGATGCGGCATTTCAGTTCTATTACCCGGAAAATCTGCTCGCCCT
This sequence comes from uncultured Desulfobulbia bacterium, assembly GCA_964624225.1. GTDB lineage: Bacteria > Desulfobacterota > Desulfobulbia > Desulfobulbales > SURF-16 > DB1. The sequence goes on from CAZUZJ010000088.1 coordinate 1,560, forward strand.
GGGCCGGGAGGGGGCGGAGATCATTGAGATCAGTTCGCTGCACTCTGCGGAGCTGCCCCCCGTCGACGCCCTTTATATCGGCGGCGGCTTTCCGGAGACCAGCGCCGCCCTGCTCGCCGCCAATGAAACATTCCGGCACGCGGTGCGGGCTGCGGCCCAGGCGGGAATGCCCATCTATGCCGAATGCGGTGGGCTCATCTATCTCGGCGAGCGGATTACCCTGGAGGGGAAGGACTATCCCCTGGTCAACGTTTTCCCGGTGCGTTTTACCCTGGAGAAATCACCACAGGCCCATGGCTACACGGTGCTGGAGGCTCGTCCGGGCAATCCTTTCTATTCAGCGGGCATGGAGATCCGGGGGCATGAATTCCGGTACAGCCGGGTCGCCGGCTGGGATAAAGAGGGGGCGGCGCTCGGCTTTGCCATGAAGCGCGGAGTCGGTTTCGCCGAGCAGGGTGATGGTTTGATTTATAAAAATGTCCTGGCCCTCTATACCCACATTCACGCGGTGGGCACTCCGGCATGGGCGCCGGCTCTGGTGGCCAGGGCCAGAGAATTTGCCATGGCGCGGGGCTAACGAAAGGGCAGGTCGGGAGGGGTCAGGAAACCACCCCATGTCGCGGATCATGGCAGCGGCTTTTCCGGATTTTTCTCGCGCAACTCCCGCAGCAGTTCGTCAAACGACTTTTTCCCGAGAAAGCTGCCGAACTGGCTGCGATAGTTGGCCACCAGGCTGACCCCTTCGATGACCACGTCATAGATTTTCCATTCATCCCCCTTTTTCTTCACCCGATATTCGATGTCAAACTCCGGATATTTCCTGCTGAGAATCTGGGTCAGCACGCTGGCGACCGCGCCTTTGTTGATCTCTTTTTTATAGAGAACCTTTTCGTCCGAATAGGTTTCCACCCGCAGGATATAGAAATTGTAGAGGCGCCAGTAGAAAAGGCCGATGAATTCCTGCTGTTTTGCCGGTGTCTGCTCCTTCCAGTATTTGCCTAGGGCGCGACGCGACATATCTTCGGCGTCAAAGTTCGCGTCGATGATCGCCTTGATCCCAGAGCGGCGTTTTGCCATGTTTTCCTCCGGTCCGGATACCGGATAGGTTTGCAGGGTGTGAAACACCTGATCAACGACGCTGTGGATAAAATCCGTGGGGGACGTTGTCGCGCCGGCGGTTGTCAGGGGAAAGCAGAGCAGCAGGGCAATCCAGGCTGCCATGGAGAAAGCTAGTGGGTGTCGTGATGTCATCGCTTTGTGCCGTGTCAGGCCGGCTTCAATGGGTTGGTCTGGTGCCGAGAACCTTGGCCTCGATCATGTGTTGGGTTTCTTGATCAGGAACGGGTTCGACCCAGTGGATAAGCTCTTCGGTGACGCGCATGTAGGCACCGTTGTCCGCCTTGCATTTGTCACAGATGGAGTCGGCCAGATCCCGATAGATGATGACCTTGCTGGCCGGATCGCCGTTTTTGTCCACCGCTGCCATTTTCTTGCAGCCGCAGTCAAGCCTGACAATGGCCACCGCGATTCCCTCCGGGCTGCCCTCCAGGATGCCGGCGATCATCGCCTCCTCGGATTTTTGGGCGGCCACTTTTTCGCTTGCCGGTTGTTGCTTGTGCCGTTGTTTCTTCATGGATTCTCCGTTTGAGGAAAAGCGGGATAACGTATGGTGAGAAAAAGATATTTCACCCCTATTTAAATTATTGGGAGGCGAAGGTCAACCGCATAAAAATTGTGTTGACAAATAAGGGGCTATGATTTAATGGAAATCAGATTTGTGCTGCCTTTGCTGAGCCAGCTGAAAATTTTGATGTCGTTCCGCCCGGTTGATCGGTGGGGAGTGATGTCCTGACCGCCCTAACCTAAAGAGACGGAGCACTGGACACGATGGCAGCAGCGGCCAGTGAGAAGAAGAGTTGATGCCGGGGGAGAAATGATCGCCAGCCCCCCAATATTTTTAATGAACAGGAGGTATGATTATGTGGGAAGTTATCGTTGATAAGGACAAATGTGCCGGTGATGAGGAGTGTGTAAGCGCGTGCCCTGCTCAGGTCTATGAGATGGTTGACGGCAAGGCCGAGCCGGTCAATGCGGATGAGTGCCTTGGCTGCGAGACCTGCGTTGAGGTTTGCCCCGAGGGCGCCATCACCGTTACCGAGGTGTGATGTAGCCATTACGTCATTCTTTGCGGATCTGTTAGGCCTGTCTCTTTTTTCAGAAGGAGGCGGGCCTATCTTTTTTGTCGGGTCTTTCCTCTGGTCGGGAGTCCCGATCTTTTTCCGGAACCAAACGGCATGTTCTCCCGTTTCAAACCCGCCGCGTCGCGGAAAACCCTGATTTTTGCCGCCGCCCTCTTCTGGACACTGGTGGGGGCGATGCTCTTCTGGCGCGGGGCCGCGGTCCTCGGCCGGGGTGGTCATTTTTTCCATCTTGCCGCGGGATTGGTGATCGGCACCGGCAAAGGAATGCTGATCTTTCAGCGCAGCGCGGAGAGAAATATCACCCGCATTCTCGCCCGGCAGGATGGTTCCTGTCTCGGCGCCGTATTTTCCTTCAGGTCATGGGGGCTTATTCTCATCATGGTCGCCGGGGGGCGGCTTCTCCGGCTGGTTGGTCTGTCCCCGATCATCTACAGTCTGGTGCTGGTGGCGGTCGGCTGGGGACTGCTGGTGGCCAGTCGGCCCCTGTGGCGGCAATGGAGCGTACTGTGAGCCGGCCGGCGCGCTGGGTGGAAATCGATCTTGCCGCGCTGCGGGACAATGTCCGCGCTCTGCGCCGCTGCTTGCCTCCGGGAACGGAGCTGATGGCGGTGGTGAAATCCGACGCCTATGGGCACGGCATGGTGCCGGTCGCCCGCTGCCTGGCCGCCCACGGGGTGACCGCCTTTGCGGTTGCCGATGTCGGTGAGGGGGTGGCCCTGCGGCAGGCCGGAATTGCCGGGCGGATTGCTGTTTTTCTCGGCGCAGGCAACGATGAGGCCGATGATGTCGTTCATTTCGATCTTGAGCCGGTCGTCTTTGACCGGCGCCAGCTGCCGGTCCTTTCCCTGGCCGCCTGCCGAGCCGGTAAACAGGTCGGGGTGCATGTCAAGATCGACACCGGCATGGGCCGCATCGGCCTGCTGCCCGGCGAGGTTGCCGAATTCGCCGCCAGTCTGAAGCGGACGGCGAATGTCTATCCCGCCGGTATTATGAGTCATCTGGCGGCGGCGGATGACCCTGACCCGGAATTCTCTCTTTTGCAGAGACGGTGTTTCACCGAAGCGATCCGCCCCCTGCTGGTCGGGAGAAACGAAAAAAGTATGCTGCATCTGTCCCAATCCGCCGGGCTGCTTCGTTTCCCGGATATGCAGTTTGACATGGTGCGGCCAGGGCTTGCCCTTTATGGCTGCCGGCCGGCGGATGCGACCTGGGCCCGAGCCGTGGCGCTGCGACCGGTCATGAGCTTTAAAACCAGGGTTCTGCAAATCCGGGAAATGGGGGCGGGAGTTGGCGTCAGTTACGGTCATACCTATGTCACCCCTGCGCCGAGCCGGCTGGCCGTGCTGCCGGTGGGCTACAATGACGGTTATCTCCGCGCAGTGTCAAATCGGGCCGAGGTGCTGGTGCAGGGTCGGCGCGCGTGCCAGCGCGGGCGCGTCTGCATGAATGTCACCATGGTGGATGTCACCGGCATTCCTGAAGCCGCGCCCGGCGACGAGGTGACTCTGATGGGTCGGCAGGGCGATGAGGAGATCAGCGCCGACACCCTGGCCGGTTGGATGGGCACCATCAGCTATGAAATCCTCTGTCTGGTCGGCGGCAGAAACAGCAGGGTTTATTTGTCCGGCAGCTCCGGTGAAAATGAAGTATGATGGTCTCGACAAAACAGAAAATCAACCACAGGCATCACAAGGCATCAAGAGGGAACTAGTTATAATTCAAAAATTTTCTCTGCGCTGAACACACGGCAGCACCTGGCTGCGGTCAAAAATGTTTTTCCGCACTCCTCTTTGCGCTGGGTGAGGAAAAGAGATTTTTGCAAATTCATCAACTCTCAGTCTTTACGTCATTGTCATGATCAAATTGCGTCTGAAACATTATATTGATTCCTGTTTTGGCCGGGGAATCGAGCTGGGCTACTGGTCCGCAGCCGCGACCGGCGGCTATGCGGTGGAAGAACCGAAATTTGAGGGGCAGGGTGATTTTTCCTGCAACGCCGCCATGGTGATCGCCGGCAAGGAAAAAAAGGCGGGCGGCAAAAAGCAGAGTCCCCGCCAGGTTGCCGAGCAGCTCCTTGCCCTGCTCGGCAGGGAAAGCGAGCTCTATGACAGGGTGGAGATCGCCGGGCCCGGGTTTATGAATTTTTTCATCCGGCCATCGGTCTGGCAGTCGGTGGTGCCCGAGGTCTGCAAACAGGGGGAGCACTTTGGTCTGGCCGCCGAAAAAAACGGCAAACGGGTCCTGGTGGAGTTTGTCAGCGCCAATCCGACCGGCCCCTTGAGCGTCGGCCATGGCCGCCAGGCAGTGCTGGGTGACGCCATTGCCCGCCTGCTCGCGGCAAGCGGCTATGAGGTGGAACGGGAATACTATTACAATGATGCCGGCCGCCAGATGCGGGTACTCGGCGAATCGACCCGGGCCCGCTATTGTGAGCTGCTGGGCTTGCCCGGCCAGTTCCCGGAGGACGGCTATCAGGGCCAGTACATCTACGATATCGCGCAGGAGCTCGTCGCAAAATATGGCGAGGCCCTGAAAGACACGGTTGCGGTCACCCCGTTCAAGGAGGCGGCGGAAAAGGCGATTTTCGCCGATATCGACCGCACCCTGAAACGTCTCGATATTGTTTTTGACACCTATTACAACGAGCACAGCCTTTATGAAAACGGCCTGGTGGACGATGTCGTCACCACCCTCCGGGACAAGGGGCTGGTCTACGATAAGGACGGCGCGGTCTGGTTCCGGACGACCGCCTTCGGCCAGGAGCAGGACCGGGTCATCATCAAGAGCAGCGGCGAGCCGACCTATCGGCTGCCGGACATCGCCTACCATCGTGAGAAATTCCGACGTGGCTACGACTGGATGGTGGATATCTTCGGGGCCGATCATATCGCCACCGTGCCGGATGTGCTGGCCGGGGTCAAGGCGCTGGGCTATGACGATGCCAGAGTGACTGTTGTTCTGCATCAGTTTGTTACGCTGCTGCGCGACGGCCAGCAGGTGAAGATGTCGACCCGCAAGGCCAATTTTGTCACGGTCGACGAGTTGCTCGATGAGGTCGGTCCGGACGCGGCCCGTTTCTTTTTTCTCATGCGCAAGGCGGACAGTCAGCTTGAGTTTGATCTCGATCTCGCCACCCGGCAGAGTCAGGAAAATCCGGTCTATTATGTCCAGTACGCCCATGCCCGTCTGGTCAGCATCGGCCGTCAGGCCGCAGAAAAAGGGGTGGATGCCGGCGAGCTGGCCGCCGCCGCCCTGCACCTGCTGACCACGCCGGAGGAACAGCGGCTCATGAAGGCGATGGCCGGCTGGCCGGCCCTGGTGCAGGATGCGGCCCGGGAGCTGGCGCCGCACCGCATTGTCTACTTTCTCCTGGAGCTGGCCGGGCTGTTTCATAGTTATTACAACAAGCACAAGGTGCTGTCCGACGATGATGAACTGAGTCGGGCCCGTCTCTGGTTCTGCGCCGGTCTGCGCACCGTCCTGCGCAACGGCCTGGTGCTGCTCGCCATGAACGCGCCGGAACAGATGTGAGATAATGGCGGCGGCACGGCGACAGAAGAAACGTTTTGCCTTTCGTTTCGAACTCGGCATCGGTGGTATGCTGGGGCTGGGAGTGGTCTGTTGCTGTATCTTTCTCTGGATGTTTCTGCTTGGTGTCTGGAGTGGGCAGACGATCCTGCTGCCCGCCGCACCGGGCAAGGGGTCGGCTATGCTGACCGGCATGGCCGCCGGGTTGTGGGAGAAGAGCAGGAGTCTCCGCGAGAGCGGCCGCCGGGTCGGCGAGTTGCCGGCAGCAGCGTCGTCGGTCGCTCTTGGCGATACCCCGCCGCCGGCGGTGGAGACGACCTCTTCTTCGGCGGAAGCCTCATTCTTTTCATTGCAGGTTGGTTCGTTTCGGGATAAGAAAAAGGCGCAGCGCGAGGTGTTGGCCTGGCAGGCCAAGGGCCGCAACGCCTTTTCTCTGCCGCCGGAAGAGGGGACGGATGTCTACCGCGTATTCATCGGCCGTTTCGAGCGTCTCGCCGATGCCAATCAGCTCGCCGCCGGACTCGAAAAAGAGGAAGAGGTGCGGGTCTACATCCCCCTGCTGCCGGAGTCCGCCGTGACCGGCGCGGCAGGACAGTAGCCGGCATGGCACCGCTCGCCCGTACCGATTCGGCATCGGCCGGTTTTTGGCTACCGCGTCACAACCGAAAGGAGAAGTCGATATGATTCGTAACGCCCGTATGGAGGATATTAAGGCGATCTACAATCTGCTCCACCATTTCTCCTCAAAAGGGTTGCTGTTGGCCAGATCGTACAGTTCGCTGTATGATCAGCTGCGGGATTTCCAGGTTTTTGTCGAGCAGGGGGAAGACGGCGAGCGCATCGTCGGCGTTGGTGCTCTGCACATCTGCTGGGAGAACCTGGCGGAGATCAGATCCCTTGCGGTCGATGAGAATTACCAGCGCCGGGGCATCGGTTCGCAGCTGGTTTCCTCCTGCCTGCGCGAGGCGGAGGCGTTCGGTATTCCCCGGGTATTCACGCTGACCTATCAGCCCGGTTTTTTCAGAACCATGGGTTTCACGGACATCGATAAAAAAGAGCTGCCCCATAAGGTGTGGAGCGACTGCATCAATTGCCCGAAATTCCCCGATTGTAACGAAGAGGCAATGATCTGGCAAGAAAAAGGGTAAAACCGGTTGTCATGGGGCGGTGGTCGCGATGAAAATCGTGTGCCGACGGCATATCGGAACAAGGAGTGTTCATGATCGGACAGGTATTGACCAGGTTGTTTGGCAGCAGAAATGAGCGGGTGCTCAAGCAGATCCAGCCGCTGGTGAATCGTATCAGCAAGCTTGAGCCGGCGATGCAGAAACTCGATGACGCAGCGCTGGCGGCAAAAACGGTCGAATTCCGGGAACGTCTGGCCAAAGGGGAGACCCTCGATGAGCTGCTGGTTGAGGCCTTTGCCGTGGCCCGCGAGGCGGCGGTCCGGGTTCTTGGCATGCGGCCATACGACGTCCAGCTCATTGGCGGTATCATTCTGCATCAGGGCAAGATCGCTGAGATGAAGACCGGCGAGGGCAAGACCCTGGTGGCCACTCTGCCGGTCTACCTCAATGCCCTGGCCGGCCGCGGGGTCCATGTCATTACCGTCAACGATTATCTCGCCCGCCGTGACAGCGAGTGGATGGGCGGCATCTATCGTTTTCTCGGCCTCACCACCGGCACCATCCTCCACAACATGGATGACGAGGCGCGCAAGGCCTCCTATGCTGCAGACGTC
>CAZUZJ010000089.1:0-6369 GCA_964624225.1 uncultured Desulfobulbia bacterium
GCCGGCATCCTCTTCCTCAATAGTCATCTCCGCCAGATCAAACTCACGCTCCTCCGCGGCGCTCTCCCCGGCCAGCACTGAGGCCAGGAAAAAGGCCGCGCCGGTTTGCAGCCCGGTGCCGGCCAAGGCAGCCGTAACCGCCGTCAGATCCGCGGAACATTTTTTACAGGATTGCTGTTGATCGAAAGAGATGTATCCGCATTTTGGGCAACGCATTCGTATCGTCCTTCATGAAAGTAGGTAAGCTATGCACGGACAAGACGGCAAGAACGGCGGCAACTGCGGAGTCGCTTTGCCGATGACTTTCATAATAAATTAGTATACTCCGCCGCTCAAGGTCAAGCATTCCCTGGTCGCTTCGCCATTTTGCCGTGTTTTTTCATCTGATTGCCGTCGGACGCTGCGGAAAACTTGCAAAAAGCAGTGCCACCGTATATGTATAGAAGCAGTGGGCGTATCGCGCAGCCCCTCGTGCCGGGGTCGTAGCGCTCAACTCTCCCCATCCACCTCAGCAATTGACATTATCACATGATCCGCAAACGTCTCACCATTTTTTCCTGTATTGTTTGCCTGCACCTGCTTGCCGGCTGTTTTTCCCATGGTCCGGCGCGCCATCTCGCCTCGGATGTCTGCCTGATGACCCAGGGCACCAGCAAAGATGAGGTATTAAGTTATATGGGGCCGCCGGACGACCAGCAGGTTGATCAGTACGGCGAGATGTGGATTTATTATCAGGTCAACAAGAGCCTGCTGCGCAAAACCCCCTATATCGGCGACAAACTGGGCGATGAAGACGTCGATGTCGTCACCATCCGCTTTGCCGGCGACAAGGTGACCACCTGCGCCTACCGTTCCCTGACCCCGGAAGAGTTCAAGAACAGCGGTATCACCCGGGACAATGCACTCTCTGCCGAATAATTACTCCCTGGCCAGGACCCGCATGGTGCGGGAACAGCTTGTTCCCCGCGGCATCGATGACGAGCGGGTTCTCGACGCCATGGGCGCGGTGCCTCGTCATCTTTTTGTCGAGGATGCCCTGCAGAGCCAGGCATACGGCGACTTTCCCCTGCCCATTGGTGAAGGCCAGACGATATCCCAGCCCTATATTGTCGCCCTGATGACCCAGGCTCTGCGGCTGCAGGGCCATGAAAAGGTGCTGGAAATCGGCACCGGCTGCGGCTATCAGACCGCCGTTCTCTCCCGCCTCTGCGAGCGGGTCTACTCGGTGGAACGGATCAAATCCCTCCACATCAAAGCCCGCCGCACCCTCGACCTTCTGAAACTCCTCAACGTCGTCTGCAAAATCGACGACGGCACCCTCGGCTGGCCCGACCATGGCCCCTATGACGCGATCATGGTCACCGCCGCCGGCCCGCACATTCCCCCGTCATTGCTCGAACAGCTTGCCGATCCCGGCCGCCTGGTGATTCCGGTGGGTGACCGGATGAGCCAGGATCTCATCGTGGTCACCAGTGAAGGCGGCGACACCAGGAGCCGCTGCATAGAAAAGGTGCGCTTTGTCAGTCTGATCGGCAGTCAGGGTTGGCGCGAATAGCCCGTTGCCAAAAGGGTTGTCAGAGCAGAATCTTCAGCACGACAAAGCCGCCGATCAACAGCACGACAAAGATGACGCAGAGCAGATTGAAATAACGGTCGATGAAGGCCTTGGCCGGTCTCCCCCATTTCTTCAGGATCCAGGCCACAAGAAAGAATCGCGTTGCCCGGGCGGCCAGGGAGGTGGCGACAAAGACCGGCACATTGATCTTGGCCACGCCGGCGGTGATGGTGACCAGTTTGTAGGGCAGCGGGGTGAGGCCGAAAATATAGACGATCCAGGCGTTCCAGCGGTCATAGACCTGAAAGAGATGATCGCCGCCCAGGGACGAACCGAAGGTCGTGATCAGATAGGCGGGCAGGGCGATATCCTCCCGGCCGTTCACCTCGACGAGCTGGACATGGGCGACGTTTTCGACGATCCATCGACCGACCGTCTCCCAGGCGAAGAGTCCGATGCCATAGCCGAGAATGCCACCCAGCACCGAGGCCAGGGTACACCAGAGGGCAAAACGCCACCAGCGGGACGGAGCGCCCAGCACCAGAGGAATGAGAAGGATATCGGGCGGGATGGGGAAAATGCTGCTTTCAATGAAGGAAATGCCGAGCAGGGCCGGCAACGCGTAAGGGGTATAGGCCCAGTGCAGCACCCAGTCATAGAGACGGCGGTGCAGATGCCCATGCCAGGTGCCGTTCATTGCCTGTTCTTTTGTCATGGGATGAACCACTCGCAATTCATGAAAACCTCCTCGCGCACGCCGCGGCCAGCTCTCTGACCCTCTCCATAGCCTCCGCCACATCAAAAGTCAAGATCCGTCGCTCTTCCATCACCAGCCGGCCATTGATGACAGCGCTGCGCACCGCGTCGCCACGGGCTGCATAGACCAGGGTATCGGCGGAAAAAAACGGGGTGAGCTGCGGCCGGTGGATGTCCACCACAATGAGATCGGCCAACCCACCGGGGGCGAACACCCCGACGTCCGCCATGCCCAGGGCGGCCGCGCCCTCGGCAGTGGCCATGGCAAGAACGTCGCGGGCCGGACAGAGGGTGGCATCCCGGCCGTGCACCTTGTGCAGTTTGGCGCAGGCCGCCATCTCCCCGAACAGATCGAGATCATTGTTGCTGGCCGCGCCGTCGGTGCCGAGCCCCACCCGCACCCCCGCCGCCCGCAGGGCAGGCAGCGGGGCCGTGCCGGAGGCGAGCTTCATGTTGCTCTCCGGACAACTGACCAGGGCAGCGCCGCTGGCGGCAAGCAGGGCGATATCTTCCTCGTCCAGCCAGACGCCATGGACGCAGACCGTCCGCTCGTCGAGCAGATCGAGGGAATGGAGATAGGCCAGCGGCGAGCCGGCGAATGTAGGGCGGATCATCTCCTCTTCCGTCCGCGTTTCGGCGAGATGAATAAAAAAGGGCACATCATGGGCGCGGGCGAGCTTCTTTGCCGCAACGAGCGTTGCCGGCGAGCAGGTATACGGGGAATGGGCAAAAACCGCCGGCCGCACCAGCTCGTCGCCCCGACAGGAGCGGATGAAGCGATCGCAGGCCGCCACATTGTCGGCCGGATCCGGGATGCCGGGGGCGGGAAAATCGATGACGCCCTGGGCCGCCACCGCCCGCAGGCCGGCTTCGGCGAAGGCCGCGGCCGCCCGCTCCTCGTAAAAATAGGCGTCCGCCACGCAGGTGGTGCCGGAGAGGAGCATCTCGGCCGCCGCAAGCTTCGTGCACCAGGAGACCATCTCCGGGCTGACATGACGGGCCTCGGCCGGAAAGATATGCCGCTCCAGCCAGATCATGAGCGGCATATCGTCGGCCAGCCCGCGGAACAGGGTCATGGCCGCGTGGGTGTGGCCGTTGACCAGGCCGGGCATGACAAGATCATTGTCCAGATCCAGGACCCGCCCCGCGCCGGACGGCCGCCAGGCCGTCATGGGGCCGACCGCGCCAATCCGCTTGCCAACGATCTCGACAAAACAACCGGGCGTCAGGCCGCTCGCTGTCGCCGGGGTAAAGAGCAGGGCATTGATGAGGGTGAGATTCGGGGTCATGGCCGGTTGTTCACAAATCGTACTTGTGATGATAGCCGCGCGGGGTGATCATCCGGTCTTTCCAGATAACGGTGGTGGAGTTGCCGATAAAGACGGTGGACTGCATGCCGATCTCCTCCTCCAGCATCTGCGCCAGGGTGGTGACCACCACCCTTTCCTGCTCGCGGGTGGCGGCGGTGACAATACCGACCGGGGTGTCCGGCCGGCGGTGCTCAGCAATGATCTCGCGGGCCCGGACAATCTGGTCAATGCGCCGTTTTGATTTCGGATTATAGATGACGATGACGAAATCGGCGGCAGCCGCCGCCGCGAGCCGCTTCTCGATGAGCGGCCAGGGGGTGAGCAGATCGGAGAGACTGATTGCGGCAAAATCATGCACGAGCGGGGCGCCGAGGCGGGCGGCGCAGCCGTTGACCGCAGCGATGCCCGGCACCACCTCGATATCGATATCCATTTGTCCTTCCCGGGCAACCTCCAGGGCAAGTCCGGCCAGGGCATAGATGCCGGGATCGCCGCCGCAGACCAGGGCAACCGTCTCGCCGGCCGCGGCCCTCGCCAAAGCCTGGCGGGTGCGCTCCACCTCCTTCATCATCTCCGAGGAGATCACCTCCTTGCCGGCCAGCAGCTCCGGGATGAGATCGAGATAGGTCCGGTACCCGACGACAACGGTCGAGCCGGCAATGGCAGCGCGGGCCGCCGGGGTGATATGTTCCGCCCCACCGGGACCGGTGCCGACAACAAATAATTTTCCTGTGTTCACAAATATTTCTCCACAATGGCGATGGTGACGTCACGATATTTTCTTTTGGGGACGATGAGCCGCCCCTGGCCGGCGGCAAGCAGCGCCGCCGGTTCGGCCACCGCATAGGCGCCGGTGGCCTGAAAAACCGCCGCAGAGCGGGCGACCCCCTCCACCCGGTTCAACTCCTCTTTGGCAAAGAAGGCCAGGGACAGACCGCGCCCACGGGCAGCGGCGAGCAGCCCCTCCTCATCCGCCTTGAGATCGATGGTGGCGAGGCTGTGCAGGGAAAGCGGCGAGAGCTGGTTCTCTGCCAGGGTCGCGACAAGCGCCTCACCAATCGCGTCCGCCGCCGTGCCCCGGTTGCAGCCGATGCCGACCACCAGATTTTTCGGGCGCAGGATCAGGCTAACCGGCCGCGGCCAGTCGGTGCGGTGGGAAACGATGCAGTCCGCCTCCCTGGCATCCGCCACCCTCTGCAGATCCGGAGGGAGTTCCGGCACAGCGGTGTCACAAAAAACGCGCAACCGGCTCCGGTTGACGAGGATGGCGCTTAACCGGGTGACATCGCCAGCCTGTTCCGCGACAAGCCCCGTCTTTCGCATCCAGAGATCAAGGGCGGTGAGGCCGAGAACATCCGAGGCGGTGGTGATCACCGCCTGGCCGCCGGTGATTTCCGCCACCCGGCGGGCCAGCTCGTTGCCGCCGCCGAGATGGCCGGACAGCAGGCTCACGGCAAAGCGACCCCGCTCGTCGCAGACGACGATGGCGGGATCAGTGCGCTTGTCGCGGACCAGCGGGGCAATGGCGCGGACCACGATACCGGCGGCCATGACACAAACAAAGCCGTCATAGACCGGCCACGCCCGCTGTACGGCCACGGCGATCCCGGCCCCGCAGTCGAGCAGCTCCGCACCGGCAAGGGTACCGGCAAGGGTCCGGGCCAGGTGGCTCCCCCCATTGGTAACAGCGCAGACGGCAATCCGTTTCGGCGCGGCCTCACTCTGTCCCATCACGGCACCCGTGGGCAAAGGCGCGGTCATAGAGCCGGGAGACCGCGGTCAGCCCCTGATCGCCGAAAACCTCGCCCACGCAGATAATGGCCGTCTGGCGGATGCCGGCGGCCCGCACCCGTGCGCCGATCTCGGCAAGGGGGGCACGAATAACCCGCTCCTCGGGCCAGCTCGCCTTTTCCACCACCGCGGCCGGTGTTGCAGGAGAGTAGCCGCCACTCAGCAGTTCCGTCACCACCTCATCTATCATGTTGACGCTGAGAAAGATCAGCATGGTGGCCCGGTGGCTGGCAAGCCCGGCCAGTTCCTGGCCGGCCGGCACCGGGGTGCGGCCCGCCCGGCGGGTGATGATAACGGTCTGCGAAACCTCGGGCAGGGTCAGTTCCGCCCCCAGGGCGGCGGCCGCGGCAAAGGCCGAACTGACCCCCGGCACCACGGCATGGGGGATGGCCAACCGGTCGAGTTCTTTCATCTGTTCGCGAATCGCGCCGTAGAGGGAGGGATCACCGGTGTGCAGCCGCACCACCTTTCTGCCCTGCCGCCAGGCAACGGCCATGACATCAATGATCTGGCCGAGATCAAGAGGGGCGGAGCTGACGATCTCCGCCCGCAGATCCGCGACCAGTGCCTGCGGCACCAGGCTGCCGGCATAGACGACCAGATCGGCCGCTTCCAGCAGCCTGCGCCCCTTGACCGTAATCAGCTCCGGATCGCCGGGCCCGGCGCCGACGAAGTGGATGATGTTGTGTTCACCGTCCATTTTTTCTCACAATGATGGTGGAAAAATAATGGTTCTTCTCCCCCATGGCCTGGAGAAGATCACGGCTCACCCGCTGGCCCCGCTGGCTGGAACGTTCGACCAGCACCGCCCGGTCGAGGAGCTGCATCTCGGCAAGCAGCGGGACGATGCGGTCCATAACGCGGTGCACCTTCATCAACACCACGGAATCGAATTTCTCCAGGGTCTCGCGCAACTCGCCGTTTTCAAAGGTGGCGGGCAGCACCACCAGCCGGTCA
>CAZUZJ010000089.1:6419-8953 GCA_964624225.1 uncultured Desulfobulbia bacterium
CGAGACAAAGGGGCGCGCCGGCGGCGGCGGCCGAGGCGCCGATGGAAGAGACGCCGGGAATGATCTCGATGGCGAGCCCTGGTTCAGCGGCAAGCAGGGTCTCACAGATGTAAAAACCGGTGCTGTAAATGGCCGGATCGCCGAGGGTCGGAAAGACGACGTCACGGCCTTCCCGCAAGCGGTCCAGGATCAGCGCGCAGGCAGCGTCCCAGGCCCGCTGCACCTCCTGGTCCGGCGTTTTGCCGCGACGGATCTTCTTCATCGGAAAATAATGGGTGATGATCTCCTTGCCGGCAGTCGCCACCACCGCGCTGGCGATGGCGAGCGCCACGCTCTCCCCGCCGGCGCTGCCAGCCGGAGCAAACCAGACCGGGCACCGCTCCAGCAGCCGCATGGCTTTCAGCGTCATCAGCTCCGGATCGCCGGGGCCGACCCCTATTACATACAATGTTCCGTTCATTTTCTGCCTGTGACAATGGATATTGGATGAAAAACCCTCGGCGGCTCTCCGGATGCCGGCAAGTCGTTTCGTTCGCAACTGATGCGACTCACCGTCACCCGCAGGCCGGCCGCGGCCATGAACTGCGGGGCCAGCCGCACGGTCTGCGCGGTGACGCCGTTTGCCACGATCCGGCCACCCGCGGCAAGCCGGGCCGCTGCCTGACTGATGACAGAGGCAAGCGCACCACCGCTGCCGCCGACAAAGACCCGATCCGGGTCGGGCAGGAGATCCAGCACCGCCGGCGCCTCACCCGGGATCGGCACGACGTTGTAGACGCCGAACCGGCGGATATTCTCCCGGATATTGGCCAGCTCCTCTTTCTTTTTTTCCACCGCAAAAACGGTGAGATCCGGACAGAGCCGCCCGGCTTCGACGGCCACCGAGCCGCTGCCGGCGCCGACGTCCCACAGCACCCCCTTCTCCGGCAGGGCGAGGCGGTGGAGGGTGACGGCCCGCACCTCATCCTTGGTGATCAGGCCGCGGCTGTGGCTGATCTCTGCCTCGGTCAGCCCGAACCGCGGCAGGACTGGCCGGCCGGGGCGCTGGACAACAAGGACGTTGAGAGGGGCAAAACGCCTGGCGGCGATCTCCTTTAGCGTCCCGCTGCTGAGCCGCTCATCCGCCAGCCCGATATTTTCCGCCACCGACAAGCGGCAGTCGGCCAGCATCCCCTCATCCTCGATCACCCCGAGATAATCAAGAAGCTGGTCAGCGATGACCTCCGGCCGGTTTTTCGCGTCAGTGAAGACAATCGTCTTTGCCGCGGCCAGGAGCAGGCCGGGCAGATGCCGGGTCGTCCGGCCATGGAGACTGACCAGCCGCGCATCATCCCAGGGGATGCGGAAACGGGCGCAGGCCTCCTGCAGGGCGGACAGACCGGGCACTACCCGAAGCCGTTCCGGCCCGAACTCAGTGAGCAGCCTGCGGCCGATGCCGAAAAAGAGGGGGTCACCGCTGGCCAGTACCGCCACCGACTCACCGCTCGCCAGCCTCTCCCGGATGACGGTCAACGCCGCCGCCAACGGGGCGATGGCACCCTTTGCGGCCGGCCAATCGGCAACAGCGGCCAGATGGCGCTCGGTACCGACCAGCAGGGCACATTTCCCGACAAGGGCGCGCTGCTCGGAGGACAGGCCCCGACTGTCTATCCCGAGCAGAACAATCTCAGACATGCTCCACCACCTTTCCGCGGCCATCAACGAGAATGACGCGAACCACCCGGCCGCTCACCTTCTCCCCATAGCGCCGCGCAGTGAGACACACCGCCCGGATCAGATCGCGCCGCCCCGCGCCGGCCAGCAGCTCGTACATCTCCCGCGCCGTGTTGGCCGTGGCAAGCCGCGTCAGCAATTGCTCCTCCGCGCCGAGCCGACCGAGCAGGGCCGCGCCGTCCGCCACCTCCAGGGCCCCGTGCCGCACATGGGTCTGGGGAATCTCCAGGGCGGCCTTCATGATCTTGGCCCACATGCCGGCCAGATGGAGGCGGACAAACCCGCGGCGGGCCGCCTCCCGCAGGGAAAATTCCAGATAATCGCCCATCATGGCATGGGCCTCCTCCGGCAGGCCGAGCAGCTCCTGCGCCCCTTTTTCCGAGGTGCGGCCGGTGGCGAGCACCACCTCGGCAAGACCCGCCGCCCGGGCGACATCAAGGGAGGCACTGATGGTGGCGGTCCACGCCTCGGCCGATACCGGCCGGACAATACCGGTGGTACCGAGGATGGAGAGGCCGCCGACGATACCGAGCCGTCGATTCAGGGTTTTTTCGGCAAGCTCCCGCCCCCTGGGCACGCTGATCACGATCTCCACTGTTGCCGCCGTCTGCCCCAGGCCCTCCAGCACCGCCGCCGCGATCATCCGCCGCGGCACCGGGTTGATCGCCGGTTCGCCGACCCGCACGGCCAGTCCCGGCCGGGTAACCCGGTCCACCCCCTCGCCGCCGCAGAGGATGATACGGCCCGGCTCCAGACTGACACAGGTGTCCGCCGTCGGCTGCTCCGCCAAAAACCGCACGAAGGCGACGATCTCGGCGCCA
>CAZUZJ010000090.1:0-8909 GCA_964624225.1 uncultured Desulfobulbia bacterium
TTGCCCGCCGGCGGCAGCTCATGGAGCAGCACGACGATTTTCCCCACCCCTCGCACCTCGACCATGGCCGGAAAGGGCTGGTTGGTGACGACGCCGTCCACCAGGGCGTTTTCCAGGGCAGGCAGCAGATTCTTTTCCCCAAAGAGATTGACGAGGATCACATCCACCGAGGTGTCGGCAATATCATGGGAAAAGGAAAGGCCGGCGGCCTGCAGAGCCTGTTCGAGGATGAGATGCTGGACCGACAGGCCGATCTTGTAGCCGATTCGCAGCGGCGGATCGGCGGTCCGGGCAAGGGCGACAAAGCCCTGCCAGTTGGCAGCCGGCAGATCGGGCCGCCCAACCAGGGCGGCACCGTCGGCCATGAGCGGGGCAACGATGCGAATGGCGCTGCCCTGATCGATAAAATTCAATATGGCCGGCACTCCGCCCGTGACCATGTCCTGCTGCTCCTCGGCCAGCCGGCGCACAAGCTCCTGGCCACCGGTGCTCGCATCAATCACCACCCGGGCCAGCACCCTGTCCTGTTCCAGCAGCTCATACTCGCTCCGCCAGATTTTTTCCTTAAGCCAGATGCCGCCATGCTTTCGGAAATACTCGGGATTCATCGCCGCAATAAAGAGCGAGGCATGATGATCGGTGGGGGCATGACCGATCCGCAGCAGCGGCGGCTCCTTCGCTTCCCGGCCGCAGCCCGCGAGGCTGCTCAGGGCGAAGAGAGTGAGAAAAAGGAAGAGGGACAAGCCGGTTCTGGGCATGGGAAATTTCCTGCCGAAATAAAGGAAAGAGTCCGCCGGGCAATGATCGGCACGGCACAGGGCACCACCTTTTGAGTCTACAGATCGCTTCTTCTTATGTCAAAAAGTAAATAATCGGACAGATCGCCGTTTGCCCGGATGCCGCCCGCTTTTCGCCTTGTTGCCGCTCTGCCAATCCGGTATGATCAAAAAAACGGCTTTCTCGCCCACCCCAACAAAGGCGACCCCTCATGCATATACTCCTTCTCGAAGACGCGCCGGTGATCAGCGCCATGCTGGCGGCCCAGCTCACCAGGATGGGACACACGGTGGACACGGTGGACAACGGCCAGCAGGGTTTTTACCGGGCCACCTCGCGCCATTACGATCTGGTCATCTCCGATATCGTCATGCCCAAATGGGATGGCTACAAGTTCCTGGAGGCCATGCTGGTGGTGGAGCCGCTCTGCCCGGTCATCGCCATCTCCTCCAGCGTCGAGGAACAAACGGTGCGTCGCCAGCTGGCCGCCTTCGCCAATGTCATCGGCTTTCTGCCCAAGCCGGTCAAGGTGGCCAGGCTCGCGGAACTGCTGGAACGGGTAACGATTCATCACCGGGAAAAGGTGCGCAAGCTGACCCGCATCGTCTGCACCGTCGGCCCGGCCTCCGCCTCAACGGATACTTTAGGGCGGATGGTGCTGGCCGGTATGGACATCGCCCGGCTCAACTTCTCGCACGGCAGTCACGAGGCGCACGGCAGCGTCCTGCGGGCGGTCCGGGCCGCGGAAGAGGAATGGGGCCGGCCGGTGGCGGTGCTCATGGACCTCTGCGGCCCGAAGATCCGCACCGGCCCGATGCAGGACGGCGCCATCACCCTGACCGCCGGCGCCCGGGTCGTCATCCAGGCCGAGCCGATGGCGGGCACCGCGGAGCGCTTCTCCACCATCGCCCCGGAGATCATCGACGATCTGCGGCCCGGCGATCCGCTCCTGCTCGATGACGGGGCCATTGAACTGGCGGTGGAGGAACAGCGCGGCAGCGAGGCGGTCTGCCGGGTGGTGGTCGGCGGCCGGCTCAAATCGGGCAAGGGCATCAATCTGCCCGCCACCCCCCTCTCCGTGCCCAGCGTCACCGAGAAGGACAAACGCGATCTGGCCTGGGCCATGGAGCATTCCATCGATTTCGTCGCCCTCTCCTTTGTCCGCTCCGCCGCCGACATCCTCGAGGTCAAGGAGATAATCAGCCGCGGTCCGCGCCGGATCCGGGTGGTGGCCAAGATCGAGAAACCCGAGGCGGTCGAGAACATCGGCGACATCATCGCGGCAAGTGACGCCATCATGATCGCCCGCGGCGATCTCGGCGTCGAACTGCCCGCCTCCCGGGTGCCCCGCATCCAGCGCGAGATCATCAGGCGCTGCTGGCAGGCCAACGTGCCGGTCATCACCGCCACCCAGATGCTGGAGAGCATGACCGTCAATCACCGCCCCACCCGGGCCGAGGTCACTGATGTCAGCGTCGCGGTGCGGGAGGGAACCGACGCGGTGATGCTTTCCGGCGAAACCGCCATCGGCATCGATCCGGTCAACGTGGTGCGCACCATGACCATGATCATCAGCGAGGAGGAACGCCACACCGAACTGGTGGACGACCATTGCGAACTGCTGCGCAGCTACAAGGGGTTCAACCCCGCCCTGGTGGCGGCGGCCAGCCTGGGCGACGCCGCGGCCATCATGGTCCTTGACCTCAGGGGCGACATCTACCGGCACCTCTCCAAGTGGAACCGCTCCAAACCGACTCTGCTCGTCACCAACTCGGTCCATGTGGCGCGCCATTCCTGTATTTACAAGAACATAGCGCCGATCATCATCAAGGAGAATCTGACCCGCGACCAGATGGTGCTGAGGGCCAAGGAGGAGGCCCTGCAAAAGGGCATGCTGCTCAAAGGCGACGTGCTGGCGGTGGTGGAGGGCGCACGGCTGACCCAGGGCGGTATTCCCCAGACCGGCGCCTTCCAGCTCATGACGGTGGAGTGACAGGTGGGAGATTTCAACCGAGCCCCACGTCAAGGATCATCATGACGGTGAAGCCGGCCATGGTCGCCATGGTGACCATGGCGATGTGGTGCTGGTTGCTCTGCGATTCGGGGATGAGCTCCTCCACCACGACAAAGACCATGGCGCCGGCAAAGAAAAAAATGCGCCGGCGCAGGTTGTGCGACGGCGCAGCTGAAAATTGCGCAGCAGCCTTTCCAAGAATCAATGGAGAAGGCCAAGATTGGTGCGGAGCTGGGCAATCTGCAGGCCCAGCGAGACGCACTGCCTGCCCTCCATGCAGGTCTCGGCCTCAGGAATCTCCAGAAAGGTCTGGAGATGATGATCATCCTTGTGCAGATCAACAACCCAGGCCTGATTGGTCGGATCGAATCTCACGTCCAGATCAATGCCGCATACCCCGATCTCCGGGAAAACCTCCCGGATCTTTTCGCACAGCTCCTGTTTGTCGTACATGATGCACCTCCGTTTTTTTCTGAAAGGCAGGGAAAGACTTTTTCACCACAGAGACCCCAGAGGACGCAGAGAGACTGTTTTGAAGACGGTCCGTTATCTCTGCGTGCTCCGTGGTTTCTGGGGCTGCTTTTCAGTTTTTACGCAACCATCACCCTTGTCGGAATCCTAAAAGCCACAATTCCGACGGCCCGTGTTTTGCAACTTGTTGTTTTCTCTTTTCCGCCTGCCATGGCTTGCGGGTTTTTGTGAGACCATCACCCTTTTTAGAAAAAATAAGTCTCATTCCCACAAAAACAACCACTCACTGCCACAAAATAGCACATCAGAGCATTTCCGGGACAAAGGCAACAACCTGGTCGATGCATTCGGCGCCGCAGAGCAGCATGACCAACCGGTCGAGGCCGAGGGCGACCCCGCCGGCGGAGGGCAGAGCGGCGAGATCGGCAAGAAACCTCTCCGGCATCGGTCCGGGATCGCGGTCCCGGTCGGCAATAAGCTGCCGCTCCCGGACAAAACGGTGCCGCTGTTCAACGACATCGGTCAACTCGGAAAAACCGTTGGCCAGCTCCACCCCATTGACATAGAGTTCGAAACGTTCGGCCAGGGAGGGATCATCGTCTTTCAGCCGGGCCAGGGCGCCCAGTTCGGCGGGATAGTCACAGAGAAAGGTGGGGTGCTCGACACCGAGATGGGGTTCAATGTCGCGCACCAGGATCTCGTCGAACAGATCGTGGCGCAGCGCCTCCTTTGCGGTCAGGGAGGCATATCGGGAAAAGGCCTGGTGAACGGTGAGAGAGGGCCACTTCCCCTTTGCCAGCAACGGTCGGGCCGAGTCTGGCAGGGGAAGGGGCAGGCGGGCCGCGACAAAGGCGAGCAGGGCGGCGCAGTCAGCCATCATCTGCCGGTAATCAGCACCGGAGCGATACCACTCAAGCATGGTGAATTCCGGCAGATGGCGACTGCCGCGCTCCAGACGACGAAAGCAGCGGCAGATCTGAAAAATTTTTTCATGCCCGCCGGCGAGCAGCCGCTTCATGCAGAGTTCCGGCGAGGTCTGCAGGAACCAGCCTGCCGACTCCTCTGCGGCGATATGCAACTCCGGAATAATGGCCGGCAGGCGGATCGGGGTTTCGACTTCGAGAAAACCCTGTTCGGCGAAAAAGGAACGGACAGCGGCAAGGATCCGCGCCCGGGCAGGGAGAAAGCTCACCTGAGCACCGTCTTACTCCTTGACCCGGGTGATGTACTGGCCGGTGCGGGTGTCGATCTGCAGGAGATCGCCTTCCTCGACAAAGGGGGGAACCTGCAGGGTAAAACCGGTCTGCACCGTCACCGGTTTGGTATCGGTGCCGCTGGTGTCGCCCTTGGCCCAGGGGTCGGCCCGCACCACCTTGAGGTTGACGAAGTTGGGCAGGGTAATACCGATGGGCCGCTCCTTGAAAAGAAGGACATCGACCTCCATGTTGTCGATGAGAAAGTTGATGTTGTCGCCCATCTGTTCCCGGCTGATGGCGAGCTGCTCGAAACTTTTGTTGTCCATGAAGTGAAACTCATCCCCCTGGGAGTAGAGGAACTGCATGGTGCGCTCCTCCAGCGGGGCCTTCTGGAACTTGTCGTTCGAACGGAAGGTCTTTTCAAAGGCATTGCCGGTGACCATGTTTTTGAGCCGGGTGCGATAGAGGGCCTGGCCCTTGCCGGGTTTGGAAAACTCGAAATCGGTGACGATATAGGGCTCGCCGTCGATCTCCACCTTCAGGCCCTTGCGTAAATCGGATGCGGTGTACATAATTCAACTCCAGGTAGACCAAATATTTTTGCCTCAGACAGTGCTGACCGGCGCAAACCGGGTCCTCCGGCAACGCCACGACAGCGGCACAGCAGCGCTTTCTACCCTACTTCACGCACTTTTTCAAGCAGAGACGATCTCTTTTTTGGAAATCGCCTCAGCCTTGACCCGATCGAGCAGGTCGGAGAGGACCGGCTTGACGTTTTCCCGCAGATCACCGGCAACGACGATGAACAGCAGGTCGTCGCCGGGTTGAAAACGGCCGGACCGTGCCTCGATGACAATGTCGAAGATGCCTGGTCGCCCCAGCAACTCCTGCCGGATTGCCTCGATTTTTGCATGGTCCGGCGTCACCTCGAGGGCGGTGACCGTCTCCCGGCTCTGGCGCGACCAGGCACGCACCACCCCGTTATGCACCAGCACCATGCCGACGTTTTCGACAAAACCCGGCTTTTGCTTCAGCGCCGCGATCGTTCGGGAAATATCCATTGTCCTTCTCCTTATGCGACAACCGCGTTGAGGCTCTTGCTCGCCACCTCATAGACATCCCGGGAGAGATCGGGGGCCGCGAGAATCCGCTCCAGTTCAGCTCGCATCAACCCCTGCCGGGCCGAATCGAAACGACGCCAGCGGGAAAGCGGCGCCAGCAGCCGGGCGGCGATCTGCGGATTGACCCCATTGAGCTCCAGCACCCGGTCGGCGAGAAAGGTGTAGCCGGCCCCGGTTTTTTCATGAAAACAGAGCTGATTGCCGGAACAGAAGGCGCCGATCAGGGCCCGCACCTTGTTCGGATTTTTCATGGAAAAGGCGGGATGGCGCATGAGCGCCCTGACCTCGGCCAGGGTGCCCGGCAGCGGCGCGGTGGCCTGCAGGGAAAACCACTTGTCGAGCACCAGGGTGTCCTTCTGCCACTGGCCATAGAAGGAGACAAGGACGCTGCGCCGCTCCGGGCCGTCCGCCTGGTGAACAATGCACTGCAGGGCCGCCAGCACGTCGGTCATGTTGGTGGCCTGCTCGAACTGGCGCAGACAGATCTCCATCACGGCCGGATCATCGAGCTGCATGAGAAAGGCGAGAGTGACGTTTTTCAGAGCGCGGCGACCGGCGCTGTGCCGGTCGTAGTGATAGGGTCCGCGGTCGGCGCTGGAGTGATAGAGGGCGAGAAAACGCTCCCGCAGCCCCGCAGCCAGGGCGCGACGGGCAAAACGACGGGCCTGATGAATCGCCTCGACGTCGATCACCGCCATCTGTTCGCCCAGATACTTTTCCGACGGCAGGGTGAGAAGATGGGCGAGAAAGGCCGGATCATCGCGCTCGGCCCGCTCCAGTAAGGAACGGAAGGCAACGAGAAAACTTTCCGGCAGCCGCAGTTCGTTGCCCTGCCCGAGATCATCGATCAGCCGCAGCAGCACTCGGCAGCAGAGCAATTGTCCCGCCTCCCAGCACGAGAAGGGGTCACTGTCATGGGCCAGCAGAAAACCGAGTTCGTCGTCGCTGTAGTCATACTGCAGCTTGACCGGCGCACTGAAGCCGCGCAGCAGGGAAGGGACCGGCCTTTCCGGCACCTGTTCGAAAACAAAGGCGTGCTCGGGGTCAGTCAGCTCCAGCACCAGAGTGGTGCCGTGCCTGCCTTTCCAGGAGAGCGGCAGATCGTTGCCGCGGCCATCGAGTAACCCGACCGCCACCGGAATGTGAAAGGAGGGCTTGTCCGGCTGGCCGGGGGTGGCCGGGCAACTCTGGCGCATCGCCAGGGTATAGCGCTGCTCCGCCGCATCGTAGGAGGAGCGCACCGTCACCTCCGGGGTGCCGGCCTGGCTGTACCAGTTGCGGAAGCGCCCCAGATCGATGCCGGCCGCATCCTCCATGGCAGCGACAAAATCATCGCAGGTCACGGCCTGCCCGTCGTGGCGGGCAAAGTAGCAATCCATGCCCTCCCGGAATTTTTCCGGTCCGAGCAGGGTGTGGAGCATGCGGATCAGCTCCGCCCCCTTCTCGTAGACCGTCACCGTGTAGAAATTGTTGATCTCGATGTAGGAATCAGGCCGGACCGGATGGGCCATGGGACCGGCATCCTCGATAAACTGGACAGTGCGCAGCTGGGTGACGTCATGCAGACGCCGCACCGGTCCGGCGGTCATGGCGGCGGAGAACTGCTGATCGCGGAAAACGGTCAGCCCCTCCTTGAGGCTGAGCTGGAACCAGTCCCGGCAGGTGATCCGGTTGCCGGTCCAGTTGTGGAAATATTCGTGGGCGATCACCCCCTCGATGCCGGCATAGTCGTCATCGGTGGCGGTCTCCGGCCGGGCCAGCACATATTTGGAATTAAAGACATTGAGTCCCTTGTTTTCCATGGCCCCCATGTTGAAATCATCCACCGCCACGATCATGTAGAGATCGAGATCATATTCACGCCCGTAGACCTCTTCGTCCCAGCGCATCGCCTTTTTCAGCGAGGCCATGGCATGATCGCATTTGTCGCGGTTGTGGCTCTGCACATAGATATGGAGGGCCACCGACCGGCCGGAGGCGGTGACAAACTCGTCCTCGATGCGGACCAGGTCGCCGGCCACCAGAGCAAAGAGATAACAGGGCTTGGGAAAGGGATCGCGCCATCTGGCAAAATGGCGATCCGGACCGGCTTCGCCGCGCTCCAGCAGATTGCCGTTGGCCAGCAGCACCGGCAGACTGCGGTCCGCCTCGATGGTGGTGGTATAGCGGCTCATGACATCGGGCCGGTCGGGAAAATAGGTGAGGCGCCGGAAGCCCTGGGCCTCGCACTGGGTACAGAAGTTGCCGCTGGAGAGATAGAGCCCCTCCAGGGCGGTATTGTCACGGGGATGAATGCGGGTGATGATCTCGAGCGAAAAGGCGGCCGGCGGCGCGCAAATGGTGAGCGATTCCTCGTTTCGCTGGTATTCGTCCTCGGCGAGCGGCCTCTGGTCGAGCCGCAGGGCGACGAGTTCGAGCTTCTCGCCGTTCAGCACCAGGGGCGTCGGCCCGTCGCCATGGGCCGGGTTGCGCCGGCAGCTTAAGCGGGCGACGACTTCGGTCGTTTCCTCCCCCAGCGAGAAGGCCAGATCGACCTCATCGACCAAATAGGGAGGCGGGGCATAGTCCCGTCGATAGATAATATCCGGCATATCCGTGCTCATCCCTCTTCGATCCTCGTCACCACCGGAATGATCAACTGATCGTCCTGCTTGAGACTGTTGAAATTATGGGCGGTATTGTATTTGCGCACCAGCCAGGCCGGCAGGCGGAACTCCTCGACGCAGAGCCTCCAGATATTGTCCCCCTCCTTGACCCGGTAGAGCCTGGCGCCCTCGATGCGGTAGGCGGCAAAAAAATCTTCCTCGATCTCCTTGTGATATTCGTAGCGCCGCTCCTCAAAGGTTTCCGGCCCGACCTTATCAAAGGTGAGGGTGAGGCGCTGGCCAAAACGGATGGATGCCGCGGAGCGCAGATTGTTCCAGCGCAGCACCGTGCGGGCCGGCACCCCGAGCCAGGTTGCATAGTGGCCGATGGTCTCGCCGGCCTCGACCCGGATCGTCCCGCTGGCGGAACGCCCCTTTTTTCCGCGAACATCTTCCACCTGCAGATCACCAACCACCACCCGGGGATTGACGTCGAGCTGGGCAAGGGCCTCCGGCGGCAGCCGGTCAAGAACGGCCTTTGCCTCCAGTCGACCCGACTCCTCGTCCAGCACCGTCTCCGGGGCAGCGGCGGCGCCGTTTTCCTCGTCATCGCCCGGTCCCCTTGTCACGCTCTTTGCGGCCGCGGACACCGCCTTTTTCGCCCCAACAGCGGCCAGCAGCGGAAACTCTTCCTCACCGAGCACCGTTGCCGGAATCACGACCGGGGTCGGCGCTGTCGCCGGCT
>CAZUZJ010000091.1:0-8899 GCA_964624225.1 uncultured Desulfobulbia bacterium
TCCGAATTCGTCCCAAAAGAGCCATTCGGCGACCAGGGTGAAGAGGAGCAGAAAGAGGGCGACAAGGACACCGGCCTGCCAGGAAATCCGAAAGAAACGGCACTGGTACCATCGTGTCGGCAGCACGGCAAGGAGGAGGATAGCGGGTATTGCTGCGTAGGAGAGGAAAGCCGCGTCATAAACGAGCCCCATGGCGAAGACGTAGGCGAGACGAGCGGCAGTCGCTTCGGTCAGGGGCCACTCCCGCAGCAGAAGGGCCAGTCGCAGCAGGAAAAATGCGGCAAGCGCCGCCGTGGCAACCGGCAGCAGCAGGGCAAAACGGCTTTTCCGGAAAGTGAAGAGGGGGGGCGGCATCATGGGCGTTTCCTCCAGTATTGCGGATAAAAGGCGATGGATGTCGCCAGGGCCGCGGTCCAGCAGATGGCCAGGGAAAAGAGATCGTGGCTGGGAAAATGGGCACCCCGTACCTGCTGGGTCAGGCCAAAGACTGTCCCCAGCAGGATACCGAAGAGCAGCCCGTATTGCCTGGATGGCACATGGTGATGAGTCATGAGGAAATAGAGGCTCATGAAGGCAAACCCTCCGGAGGAGTGACCTGCCGGAAAGGCCTCTCCCACCGGGGCGCCGGCCGGGACCGGATCGAAGATGCGGATGTAGGGCTGTTCACCGTGAAAGATCTGCAGATCCCACGGGGTATAGATATGGGTCAGCTGTTTGCCGAGGCTGACCAGGAGAGGACCGGCTGCGGTGGCGACGATGAAAAAGAGAAACGTTTTTCTGAAAGGGCGCAGTTGCGGGGAGAGAAAGGTCATGGCCATGACGATGAGCGAGCCTGCTGCCATTGCCATGACAAACCATTGGCCGCCGCAATGGAGAACGTCTTCAAAAAGCCAGTGACGCTTGAAGGGCCAGCTGTGCGTATGGACATCATAAAACCGGCTCACCCACCAGAGGTCAAACCCGCTGTACTCAAAGGCTGTGCCCAGCAGGATAGCGGTCAGAGGAAAAAGGGCGACAAAGAGAAGCGATATTCGGGTGGCAGGGTGGTCGTGCATGGTGATCATTGGACGCAATGGTTTATTGTTTTTTTGCCGCGGAGCGCGCGGGCAGAGGGCGCAGACGGGAAAGTGCAAAAAACGAGTTGCCATGGGCCGCCCGTCGGCATCGTGACTTTTTACGTTCCGACCAAAATAACCGGCCTTTATGAAGAAAGGATGAAGAGGGAAGGGATTTTCGTTAAAAAAGATAGCGGCCCTCTGTTTCGGGTCGGGGCGGATTGTCGCCTGTCAGGGCGCGGAGAGCTTTGCTGCCACCCGATCCAGAACCTCGTCGATGGCAAAGGGTTTTTCCAGGAGCGCTGCCTCGCGGCAGCGCGTTGCGGCCATTTTGGTTTTGATGTCGTTGTCGCCTGTCATCAGGATAAAGTGGCCAGCGGGATTGATTCGCTGCATCTCCTCCAGCAGGTCGAGGCCATTGCCATCCGGCAGGTGGACGTCAAGCAGGGTGAGGAGCGGCTGACTGGCCGAGGCCATGCTTCTGCCTTCCGCGGCGGACAGGGCGGTGATGACCCGGTAGCCCTCGTGCTCCAGCAGGATATGCAGAGTGCGGGCCAGGGCCCGATCGTCATCGATAATGAGAATGCTGTTTGTGCTGGTTTCGTGCATGGTGCCCGTCAATGCTGGATGGGTGATCGTCGGAGGCGTAATGAGCAAAACCCGTGCCCGGGTTTTTCGATACTGGCGAGAGCCGCCGATGAGAGGCGCAGGAAAGAGAGAATGACGTGGTTACAGGGGAATGGCCGCCGGAACCGCTGACAGATATGGAAATGATAATCCGGTTTGAGGGGCTGACGCGGGGAGAGCAGGTCACAACCTGTCGGACAGATAACCAGTTTCTGCGGAGTCTCCCGGATGGTCGGCGGATTTCCTGCCAACGAGTTAAAAAATCCTCTTCCAGCTTTGTCCGGCCTTGAAGAGATCCTTCAGGGTGATCAGTCCGCTTTTCTTGAGCTTTTTTGTGAGATAAAGAAAAAGATAGGCGGTTTGCAGGGCGTCCTGCAAGGCATCATGATGATCGAAGGAGGGAAGTTTGTAGTCGCTGCTGAGATCAGCCAGATTGAAGGACACCTGCAGGTTGAACTGGTCGTGATAGTGTTCCCAGCGGGATTCGGTGTAGATCTGGGCCATGCGCATGGTGTCGAGACAGGGGTTGCTGATGGTGGCGCCAAAGAGTTTTTTTGCCGCCTGGTTGAGAAAGCCCACATCGAGGCTGACGTAATGACCAACCAGCAGGGCCGGACCGCAGAATTCGATAAATTGTGGCAGGACGTCCTGAAGCAGGGGAGCGGAGGCCAGCTGTTCCGGGGTGATGCGATGGACCAGGGTGCTTTCCGTTGCCCCCTTTTTTTTGTGAGGGCGGACATAGGAATGAAAGGTTTCGCCGGCAATGATCTTCAGATCCCGGACATGAACGCCTCCGATGGAAACGATCTCGTCTTTACGGCTCAGCCCGGTCAGCTCCGTGTCAAAGACGACGAAATTGTAGCATTCCAGGGGCTGATCCTGGTCGACCTGGCGAAACCATTGGTGGTTTTTGGCGAAAATGTGGTGGGATTGCGCTGCCTTTTTCCTGGTGAAGGGCCAGAAGGGAATCATAAAAAAATCTCAAAACTCCCGCAGATGAAACTGCTGGGTGACGCTTGCCTGGATTTTTCTGATCACCTCAAAGGACTCTTTCAGGGTCTTCTTCTCGATATCAGTCAGATCAGCCGGGTTGATATAGTTGTTCGGCTGGATGCCATCCTCCAGCATGGCAAGCTGATTGATCAATCGCAGTTGCATGAGGAATTCATAGGCCTCGACCGTCTCGGAATAGAGATCGCCCGAGATGTGGCCCTGTTCATTGAGCAGTTGCAGGCGACCAAGGGTGTTGCTCTCGGCGATGCCGTACTTGAGGGCGAGCAGCCGGGCGAAGTCGACAAAGGGCACCAGCCCGGTCTCCTTGAGATTGAGGCTGTTTTTGTGTTCGCCGTCTTTCTCGACGATGAAGTTCTTGAAAAAGGAGAGAGGCGGCCGGCTGCTGAGACAGAATCTGGCCAGGTGGGTAAGGAAAATTTCCTGACGCGGCGCCATGCTGGCCAGGTGTTTGCGCAGCGCCGCGGCCAGGGTCGTGTCCCCGTAGCCCGGCCGGAAGTCGAAAAAGATGGTGGTGTTGAGCACCTCCCGCGGATCAGGGGTGCGCATCCACCGGTCGAAGCGGGCGGTCCAGCCGTTCAGTGTCTGGCGCAGTTCGGGGTTTGACGCCATGATGTTGCCCGGGCAGCGGGGATAACCGCATTCCACCAGATGAGTGATGACCTCCTCGGCAAATGTCTGGAAGTATTCGAGAGTTGCCTGTTGTCTGCCCGCCTCTTCCGGCAGGTCATAGATGAGGGCGTTGTCCTGGTCGGTGCGGAAGGTCTGCTCGCGTCGGCCCTCGCTGCCCATCAGCAGCCAGCAGAAGCGGGAGGGCGGGGCTCCCATTTTTTCGATCATCAGGGTGAGAAGACGGTCGAGGATCTGATCGTTCAAAATGGTGATCATTCGGGTGATGTTGTTCGCCTTGGCCCCCTCTTCCACCAGGGAGCGGACCACCAGGGGGACCTTGACCGAGAGCTGATAGAGGTCCTCGATGCGGCGCTGGGCGAGGATTTCCCGGAAGAGGTAGAGCGGTGAGGTGCCCTGCAGGACCATGATATCGTGGGTGGTCACCACCCCGATGATTCTGCCCTGTTTTTCGATGGCAAGGTGATGAATGCGGTTGCTCATCATCTTAAGGAGAGCGTCGAAGCAGACCGCATGGGAGGGGATGGTCTTCACCGGCGAGGCCATGATCCATTTGATGCTGGTCCCGTAGTCGAGTCCCTGGGCCACCACCCGGGTCCGCAGATCCTTGTCCGTGACAATGCCGATGATGCTGCCCGCGGCGTCCGTCACCAGCAGGGAGCCGATGTGGAGCTGGGCCATGCGGATGGCGGCGTTCTGTACCGTGTCATCGGCGCGGATGGTGTGCGGTTCACCTTTGACGATGGCCCCGACCTGGGCGCTGAACAGGTAAAGCGAGCCCTCGGTGCGGGTGGAGACCCGGTGCTGGCGCAGTTCCTTGTAGGCGGTGCGCACCAGTTTCTCACTCATGCTGCGCAGGAAATAGGTGGTCACCTTCGGTGCTGAATGGAGCAGCTCCATGAACGCCTCCTTGCTGAAGAGAAAGCAGAAGGTGTCCTCCACCGTTTCCACGTTGAGATTGGCGGTGGTGTTCTGGATCAGCGGCAGGGCGCCGAAGTATTCTCCCTCGCCACGGAAATCCTTGAGGGTGATCTCGTCCTCCTCGTCCTTGAGGTAGATCTTTACCCCACCCTTCTGGATCAGGTAAAAATGGGTCACCTCAGTGACATCCTGTTTGAAGATCAGGGTATTTTTCGGGAAAAAATCGATGATGCACTGGCGGGACAGGCGGATCAGGTCCTCTTTTGCCAGTTCGTTGAAGGGCAGGGTGTTCTGGAGAAACTCCAGCACTGTCTCGGGCGCGATCGCATGAACATCGTTTTTGTGTGGCATGGCAAACCTGATTCGGAGGATGGCAAGGGCTGTTGTCGTTGGGTCAGGAACGGCTCGTGATCCCGAATTATCTTACCCTGAAATTGTCGGAAAATCAGGCAGGAATTGATGATGATCTCGTAAAAACCCGCAAACCATGGCAGGCGGGAAAGTGAAAACAACGAGTTACAAAACACGGTCAGTCGGAATCGTGGCTTTTTTTGCGATTCCGACAAGTGATCTTGAGAGACTTTTTTTTGGCTCTGTGCCATCGCTTACAGCTTGCCGGCGGCAACAATATTCTCCTCTGCCGTATTGGAAAAGAGGCAGAGGCGTATATCATCAGTTGAAATTTTACCGGAATGCTGCAATACTGACGGACTCGCAAAAATGGTTCCCGCTCAGACACTGATAACCGGGTCGGAGCATGGCCAGTTGCATGCATCCACCCCTCCACGAATGGTTCTTTATGGCGCACCGTGTTGCAATCAACGGCTACGGCAGAATCGGCCGGGCCGTCCTCCGGGCCTGTTACGGCTCGGCCCAATGCCGGGAGAAGATCCGGATCGCGGCGATTAATGAACTTGCCTCCATCGACCAGATTGCCTATCTGACCCGCTACGACTCCACCCACGGACCCTGCCCGGAGGAGGTGACGGGCAGTCCCGGAGCACTGCGGATCAATGGCGATGTCATCGCCGTCACCGCTTTTCGTGATATAACCGAGCTGTCATGGGCTGATCTCGGTATCGATATCGTGCTGGAATGTTCAGGCTGTCATGTGAACCGTACCGCTCTGCAGTCCCATCTTGACCGGGGGGCCGGTCGGGTGATTCTTTCCTGTCCGGGCGGCGACGACCTCGACGCCACTGTGGTTTGCGGCGTCAATGATCACCTGTTGCGCAAGGAACACACCATCATCTCCAACGCCTCCTGCACGACCAACTGCATCGTACCGGTCATCAAGGTGCTGGATGACGCCCTTGGCATCGAACGAGGGGTGATGACCACCATCCATTCCATGATGAATGATCAGCCGGTGCTCGACAGCTATCATCATAGCCATGATCTGCGGCGGTGCCGGAGCGGGGTCCAGTCCATGGCGCCGGTGGTGACCGAACTGGCCCGGGGGGTGGGACGGATTCTGCCCCATCTGGCCGGCCGTTTTCAGTCGGCCTCGCTGCGGGTGCCGACTGCCAATGTCTCTGTCATCGACCTGACGGTCACCGTCGGGCGGGATATCGATCACAATGGGGTGAACGGCATCTTTCAAGAGGCGGCGGCCGGCTCGTTGGCCGGGATTCTGGGGTATACCGAGGAGCCGCGGGTGTCCTGCGATTTCAATGGCGACAGCAGGTCGGCGGTGGTGGATGGCAGCCAGACCCAGGTGAGCGGAGGTCGGCTGGTGCGGGTGCTGGCGTGGTTTGACAATGAATGGGGGTATGCCAATCGCATGCTCGATGTGGCGCAGCGACTTTTGGTCCTCTAACTCCTTGACGATTTTAAAAAAAATGTAATGTGACCACAGAGATCCCGGAGTTCTCTAAGAGAAAAAAACTTTTTACGATTTCGGCAATCCTTTTTTGGTGGGCAACGTGACCCACGCCGGGTCAGTTGCGCAGTTCTTCAAAATGCTCGGTTTCTTCTTCCGCCAGCAGGGCATCGGTCGGGGTTTCAATGCCGAACCGTTCTATCTTTCTGCGCAGGGTGTCCTTTGATATCTGCAATTCCCGGCAGGTTGCCATTCTCCGCCATCTGTTGCGCTGCAACGCCTGCATGATAATATGCTTTTCCGCCTCCTCCATGGTCATCGGCTGATCGGGCACGGTCCCAACCGCCACCTCGTTCGTTCCTGGCCGGAAGGGTTCGGGCAGGTGTTCCGGTTGGATCATTCCTCCCTGGCAGAGAATAAAAGCGTATTCGATGATGTTCTGTAACTCTCTTACGTTGCCAGGGAAATCGTAGCGCATGAGCAGTGCCATGGCGGCATCCGACATGCCGCCGATGTCCTTTCCCCGTTCCCGGTTGAATTTTTCAATGA
The DNA here is from genome assembly GCA_964624225.1 of uncultured Desulfobulbia bacterium. Lineage (GTDB taxonomy): Bacteria > Desulfobacterota > Desulfobulbia > Desulfobulbales > SURF-16 > DB1. The sequence goes on from CAZUZJ010000091.1 coordinate 6,616, forward strand.
TGTATTCGATGAGGACAGGCAGGTCTTCCCGCCGTTCCCGCAAAGGGGGGATCTGCAGTTTCACCACATTGAGCCGGTAGTAAAGATCGTCGCGGAAGATGCCCTCCTGCATGAGGGTGAAAAGATCGCGGTTGGTGGCGGCGATGATGCGGACATCGGCATCGACCGGCGTCGTCGAGCCGAGCGGTTCATACTGACGGGACTGGATGACGCGCAGCAGCTTGACCTGGACCGCCGGGTTGATGTCGCCGATTTCATCGAGAAAGAGGGTGCCTTTTTCCGCAGCGGCAAAGCGACCGATCCGGTCCTTCTTGGCGTCGGTGAAGGCGCCGGCCTTGTAGCCGAACAGCTCGGATTCGAGCAGGGTATCAGGCAGGGCGCCGCAGTTGACTGCGATAAAGGGGCGGTTGCGGCGGTCGCTCTTCTGGTGCAGGGCCTTGGCCATCAGTTCCTTGCCGGTGCCGGACTCGCCGAGAATGAGGACGTTGCTGTCGCTGCGGGCGACATCGGGCAGGATGTCGAAGATCCGTCGCATGGACGGACTTTTGCTGATGATGTCGCCGACCTGATAGCGGGAGAGTTTCTGGCGCAGCGAAGTGATGACGCTGAGATCACGGAAACTCTCGACCCCGCCGACGATGTTGCCCTCGCTGTCGATCAGGGGGGCGGCGCAGATGCTTACCGGAATACGGCGTCCCTCCGGTCCCTGGATGGTGATGGAGCGGTTTGATTCCGGCTTGCCGGTGCACATACTGTGGGCGATGGCGCAGGTCTCCCCGCAGATGCTGGCCTTGAAGATGTCGCTGCACGATCTGCCGATGGCCTCGGAGGCGGGAATGCCGGTGATCTGTTCGGCGGCGCGATTGAAGGAGGTGATCTCCCAGCGCCGGTTGACGGTGAAGACCCCGTCGGCAATGGAATCGAGGATCAGGGCCCGGCCCTGGACGGTGGAGACGTTGCGGAAGACCTGGACCCCGCCGACCACCTTGCCGGTCGGGTCCTTGAGTGGGGTGGTGTTGATGTTGACCGGAATCCGCCTGCCCTCGGCGGTGGTGATGAAGAGCGAGCGGTTGCAGACCGGTTCGCCGGTGCGGATGCTTTCCGCCAGGACGCAGCTGTCGCAGGCGTTGGAGCGGAATATTTCCCGACAGGGCATGCCGATGACCTCATGGCGTTTCCAGCCGGTCAGCTTTTCCGCCGCCCTGTTGAAGGAGGTGATGCGCCATTGCCGATCAACGCTGAAGACGCCGTCGTTGATGCTGTCTAAAACAAATTCGGACACCAGGTGTTCATCGTAGTGATTGTGGCCGGGCAGGGCGAGGGATGCCGTATTCAGGGCGACGAGCCAGTCCACCGCCTGGTGAAAGATGATGCCGCAACGATTCATGTGTGGTCCGGCATGCACCCACCGCACCTCACCGGAGGCGGGTTGATTCGCACCGCCGCCGGACAGCCCTTCGGGATGGAGCTGAAGCTGGAGGCCGGGATAGAGAGCGGCTTTGGTGGAAAGTTGCGCGCCCAGATGGTTCAGGTCAATGCTGCTGGCGCTGTAAGGTTTGATGTTGGCCCCGAAGCGCAGGGTAAAGGGCAGGCGAAAGGGAAAACGGTGCGTACTGCGCCGGTTGGCGGGGAAGCCTCCGATCATGGGTCACCTCACAGGGAGCAGAATACTTCATGGCGGAGCGAAAAATGATAAATTATAATATGTAACATTGTAGAGGAGGATAGCAAAAAAGGCAAGGGGAAAACAAGAGGAGAGCGGCATGAAAAGGCGGATTTTCGGCATGTTGTGGGACGAATGGTCGGGCGCTACCGCCTGGTCCGGGGGTGTCGATCCTGCTCGGCTCCTTGTGCTGCCGTCAGGCCAGGCGTTTTCGGTCGCAGAGATAGGAGAGCGTCGCTCCCTTTGTCATGAGGGGTGGCAGTAGCGGGCTATGATATTTTGCAGATGTTGCCGGTGCCGGGGAGAAAGGGAGCCGAATTTGATGCAGCGCCGCCGCATGGTGATTTGGCTGAAGGGCTGTTCATTTGGCAGGATAAAGTCGTTTACCGTGGTGTAAGGGATGTCCTCCAGACAAAGCCCTTCGTCGACCAGCAGGTCGAGGCCGTGGGCATCCCGTGAGGCGCCGTTGGTGGAGAAGTAGCAGAAGGACAGGCCGGACATGCTGATGTCGATGATCTGGCCGATTTTGTTGGCCGGCGGGCGAAGGAATGCATAGGTGCCGTCCCGCAGGGTGTATCGTTTTTCCCGCCTTCTTTCGATGGTAGCTGGCTGGCCGGCCAT
>CAZUZJ010000092.1:0-8829 GCA_964624225.1 uncultured Desulfobulbia bacterium
CAGGTCGCGCGGGGTTTCGCCGAGCAGGGGCGGCATGGCGCCGGTGGTTTCCGCACGACCGGGCAGGACGATGAGCAGATTGGTGCCGAGGCTCGAAAAGGTCGAGAGCACATAGGTGCGCGCCCCCTCCCCCAGCGAGGTGAGGATGATGACCGAGGCCACCCCGATGGACATGGCGAGCAGGATAAGGGCGGTGCGCAACCGGACGACGGTAAGGGCGGTGACGCAGAAGCGGAAAAGGTCAACGTTCCGCATGGCTGCTGTCCGTGATGATCCGGCCGTCTTCCATTCTGATGCGCCGGCGCGCCCGACCGCTCAGCTCCGGATCGTGGGTGACCATGATGAGGGTAAGACCCTGCTCGTTCAGTCTCTCCAGGATGGCAACCACCTCGTTGCCCGCCGCCTTGTCGAGATTGCCGGTCGGTTCGTCGGCGAGCAGGACCGTGGGCTGCATGACGATGGCCCGGGCAATGGCCACCCGTTGCCGCTGGCCGCCGGAAAGTTGGTCGGGCCGGTGACTGGCCCGTTGGTGGAGGCCGAGGTCGGTGAGCACGGTCTTGACCCGTTGTTGTCTGATCTCCGGCGACACGGCGGCGATGACAAGGGGCAGTTCGACGTTTTCCCTGGCGGTCAGTCGGGACACAAGGTGAAAAAGCTGAAAGACGAAACCGATACGCTGACGCCGGATGGCGGCCCGTTCCTCGTCGGCGAGGGAGCTGACGACTCGGTTTTCAAAAAGATAGGTGCCGCTGTCCGGGCGATCGAGCAGGCCGATGGTGTTGAGCAGGGTCGATTTGCCCGACCCGGATGGCCCCATGATGGAGAGGTATTCCCCCTTGCGGACCTGCAGGGAGACATCGTGGAGGCCGTAGACCATTTCTCCCCCGACCGTGAAGGTGCGGGTGATGCCGTCAAGGGCAATGACAGGTTCAGTCATTGCCGTCCGACTCCGCCCGGGCCGGGGCGCCATCCTGCATCGCCTGCCGGTCGCCGCCGACAACGATCATCTCCCCTTCGGCAACACCGGCGGAGACCTCGCTGAGATCCCAGTTGGCCAACCCGACCGTGATCCGTCGTTCGCTCAGCTGGTTGTCCGGCTTCAGGACAAAGACCCGGATCCCGTTGATGATGGCCTCGGAGGGGACGTGCAGCACGTTTTCCCGGGTCGCGATGATGATTTCCACATCAGCGCTGTAGCCGGGCAGCAGCCCGGCCGTGTCTTCGGGTCGCATGAATTCCACCTCGACCTCCACCGTGCGCGCCTGTTTTTCCAGATCAAGAACATAGTCACTGATGCGCTTGACCCGGCCGGCAAAGGTGCGGTCGCGGAAGGCGTCGAGGCTGATGCGGACGGCCATACCCGGACGGATGGCCGCGGCGTCCACCTCGTCAATGGGCGCAGCAACGTAGTAGCAGCTCGTGTCGATCAGGTCGACGGCGGGCAGGGTCTGCACCCCCACCGGCGAGGGGGTGACATATTCGCCGAGTTCGCCGTTGAGCTGGGCGATGACCCCGTCAAAAGGGGCGTAGAGAAAGGTGCGGGCCAGATTGGCCCGGGCCAGGCTGATCCGGTCGCGGCTCACCTGCAGGGCGGTGGTGGCCGCTTTGCAGTGGGATTGAGCCACCTTTGCCTCGGTGTCCAGTCTGTCAAGAAGTTCCTCGGTGGTGGCGCCGACCTTTTTCAGCTTCAGGTGCCGGTCGAGCTGGCGGCCGGCGATATCGGCCTGCAGGCAGGCTCCCTCGGCATTTGCCTTGGCTGCTTCGGCATCGCTTTCCGCCAGATCGAGCTGGGCGCGCAGGTCATCGTTCCAGAGGGCAAGGAGCAGATCGCCCTTTTTGACCGTCATACCCTCGCTCACCGGCCAGGTGGCGATCTGGCCGCCCACTGAGGGGGACAGGCCGGCCCGGCGGCAGACCTTGACCGTGCCGGCCCGGGTATTGACCACCGTTGCCTCGATCCTGCCCCGTTCCGCCCGGACCGTTGTGACGGAAAGCGGCCGGGGCCGTTTGACAAGGAGGAGGGCGGCAATGATCAGGGCGGCGACAAGGGCGATAATGAAAAGGGAGCGACCGGCTTTCATCGGGAACGGGCAGGGGTTGTGTCTGGTTGCGAGCCGGTTGCTGCTTGCCAGCAGGAGTCGAGATGGGAGCCGGCCAGGGCGACGAGTTCGGCATCGAGCTTCTGCTCCCGGGCAAGGGTGTGGAGAAGGGTCATGATCTCTGCCGGCGGCAGGGAAGCACGGTAAGGCCGATTCTGGGCCAGGGCCTGGAAGATGTCGGCCACGGCAATGATGCGCGACTCGATGGCGAGTTCGGCAGCATGCATGTGAAAGGGATAGCCCTCGCCGGAGAGGGTCTCGTGGTGGAAGGCGGCCAGGCGGGCAATGGTCTCGAAGCCTCTGATCCGGCGCAGAATCTGATAGGTGTCGAAGCTGTGCTGGATGATGACGGCCCGTTCCCGGACGGTGAGCGGTCCCTTTTTGTCGAGAATCTCATCCGGCACTTTCAGTTTGCCGAGATCGTGCAGGAAACCGGCGATTTCCAGTTTTTCCCGGCTGGCCTGGTCAAGGCCGCACAAATCAGCAAGATGGACGGCAAGGCGGGCGACTCCCCGAGAGTGTTCGGCGGTAAACGGGCTCTTGGCGTCAACGATATCGGCGAACAGGGCAGCGGTTTGTCGCAGCATGGAAAAATCGATCTCGTGATCCCGGCCGGGAATGGGCAGTTCTTCCAGATAGTAGGTGATGTGCGGGGAAAAGAGGGTGAGCCAGAAAATCTCGTTTTCCGAAATGGCGAGAAAGGTGTCGACAAGTTGGGGCGAAAAGAGGCGGCCCCGGTAGCCGGCGATGGTCTCCCGGATTCTGCCGCTGTTTAACAGGAGGGCATCGGGGGAGTGACCGGTGGCCAGGGCATCGACCCGGTCCGTCAGGTAAAGGCAGTTGGCCAGCAATCGGGTCTCCTCGGGGATCTCCCTCTCGACAAGTTCCGGCCAGCGACTGTGATGATAGAGGACGATGGGCGCGAGATGGGAAAGCAGCGGATGTCTGGCCAGCAGGTCGTGACCCCGTTCACAGTGGAGATGGGCCTGGTCCCAGTCGAGTTCGGCGATGATTTTTTTGTGGATCTCGGTGGAGGAGACACCGCAGTCATGGAGCAGGGCCGCGTCCAGGGCCGTGAGCAGGCGGGCCTCGTCGCCGGTGTGCAGGCGCATGCACTCCAGGGTCATGTAGGCAACCCGTTTGCCGTGGTAGAAGTCGTCGATCCCGACCAGGTCGAGCATGTCGGACATGGCCCAGACGATTTCGTCGAGATTGATGGTGGTCAGTCGCTGTTTCTGCGACGGGTCGCATGGCGGTGCGGGCGTTATCATCGCATCAGTGCCCCGGATAAAGAGAAATTATTTCTTTTATCCTAGCACGTCAGCGGCAAAAAAACGACAATGTTTTGCCGCTGATCAGGCGGGAAACATCGCCTGGCGGGCAACAAAGCGCTGGAGCAGTTCTCTCTGCCGGGGGGAAAGATCGGTAAATTGCAGGCAATGATGCCGGGTGCGGACCAAGTCGGAGGGGACGGGGAAATCGGCAATGGAGCTGACCGGCAGATCTCTGACGCTGTCGCTGTCATGACTGATGTCAATGGTGCGCGGGTTGGTGAACCACTGGTCATTGCCGACATAGCGGAAGACCAGACCCTTGTCGTCCATGGCAATGACGTGGAACGGGATGGCAAAGCCGAATCGGGCCAGGGTGCGTTCCCTGATCCGTGGTTGGCTGTCGGGACTGTTCGTAATTCTCTGGCGGGCGGTGGCATTCATTGGCTGACCTCCATGGGGCTGGACGAATGGCGGCGGAAACGATCCGTGGCCGTTGTCATAAGAGAACAGCAAAAGTGATGCCACATTGTGCGGTTTGGCTATTTTGGTGCCGGATCAGATGGAAAGAGCAGAAAGGGAAGGAGGGGAGAGAGGGGAATGTCTCGTTTATCGGGGCATTTGCCCCATTTGGTTGGTAAAAGTATTACATTGTCGCAGTCGAAAGTCGGGCAAATCACCCGATTTTAGATGGAAAGGCCGGGGGCGAGGAGCCAGGTTGCCAGGTTGTGGGCCAGTTTCTGGTTGTCGCCGGTAAGAAACTGGTTCTGAAACAGGGCGTCATCGCCGAAGACGACAAAACGGCCTTTGTTGAAAGAGCCGGCCAGTACCATGGCAAAGGGTTGCATGGCGTCCTGTTCGCTTTGCCTGCCATCACTGTTGAGATCGACCCAGGCCCGGGGACTGGTGCGCGCGACAACGGTGATGGCCGGATTCTTGGCGAGCAGGGCCCAGCCGCCATAGATGCTGATATGTTGCAGATCCCGGGTCAGGGGATGGGAGGGAAGATCTTTTACCAGGAAATTTTTAGGCTGGCCGGCGATGATGTTTTCCTGTTCCGACACCGCCAGGGAGGAAACGGCGATATCGAGCTGGGGCAGCAGGCCCATCAGCGGCTGGGTGATATGGGCCATGACGGCGAGGCTGCCGCCGCGGGCGACAAAGCGGATGACAGCCGCTGTTTCCCCAGGCGAGAGGGGCGCAAAGGGCCCGGAGATGATCAGAACGGCGACATCGCGCAGGCTTTGATCGGAAAGCGGCATGCTGCCGGTGCGGATCTCGCCGCCCTGTTCATGAAATATCGTGGCCAGGCCGGAGAGGTCGAGGGGCCGATTGCCCTCTGCCAGAAACTGCTGGCTGTGCGCCTGATCAAAGAGAACAACCGGTCCGGCCAGGGCGTTGCCGCTCAGAAAGAGAAAAAAGAAGGCACAAAGCAGAACAATGGGTCGGAGCGGTATCATTGTCATGGGAGTGATTCCTGAACGGCCCGGGCAGGCACGAGGTCGGTGATGCGTTGCCAGATGGTCTGGAAGTGGGCGCGGTTGACGCAGGGCAGGGTGAGGATGACTTCGTCTTTTTCAAAGGATGGACTGTGTTCGAGTCTGACCCCAGGGGGCAGAGCGAATCCGGCGACAAAGTGGTGAAATTCCTTTTCCGCTGCGGCGAGGCGGGGAAAACGCTCCCCTTCCAGCCATTTCATCAGCTTGGCGGTTTTCTGCGGCGGGTTGGCTTCTTCGTGGTGGATAATGGCATCCACCGCGGCAGCGGAGAGCAGTGCGCGGATGGTGATGTTGTTACGGGTCGCCAGTTCCCGGCAGGCGGTGAGGAATTTCTTCTGGTTGCCGACACTGAGGTGCAGATCGCTGATCACCGCAAAGAGGGCAAGACGGTCGCCAAAGGACAATCCGGTCAGCTCCAGGGCGACCTTCTCCTCCAGTGTTCCCTGATGCAGGGCAACAAGAAGCGGCTCTTCCAGATCGAGGAGGGGGAGGTCGCGCCGGACCAGATAGGGTGACGGGGAAAGCCCCAGGCGCGGCAGGACCCGGACCGCCAGTTCTTCGGCGGCGTGCCACTGCAACGCCTTGGTAAAAAAGGTCGCCCGCTGGACCGGACTTAACGGTCCGTGCAGCAGGGCCTCTTCCAGGCAAAGGTCGAGGGTGTTCGCCTCCGGTGTGTCCGTCGGTGCCATGAGGCAGTGGCAACTGCTGCCGGCGCCCTGCTTTTTGAGGATCCGCAGTCGTTTGCGGCCCGCCACCACGACAAAGGCGCCACCTTCCCGTTCCTTGATAATCGGCGGATGTAGCACACCGAAGCAGCGGATGGACTCGATCAGCGCCGCCGCCGGTTCCGCGCTGCAACAGGGCGGCAGCAGGGAGTAGGTGTCGTCGTCAAGGTCGATATGGGAGAGTTGTACCGCGATAAAGCGCATCGTCTTGATTTTTCCTCGGGGGTGACGGCCCTGGTGGTGGAGAGGGGGACGATCAGCCAGTGGCGTCGGATTGTGCGTGATTTTCATTGTACCCGACAACGTGCCCCGACTCAATCCTAATTCCCATTTCTTTCCCGGTTGGTGTTGCAAGAAAATACGTGAGGTCTGTTTTGGCCGTTCTGGTGTGAATGTGGCGTCACTCGAAGGGAAAGGGGGGAATGCGCATCTGAAAATAAGAGCAGGCGGAAGATTTTTTTTAACAAGCAGCCGTTCCTGTGTTTTAATGGGGCAATGCAGGAGAAAAAAGTTATCATCATCGCTGCCATGACCCTTTGCGGCCGCATCGGGCCGGCCCTGCCCGGCAGCGCCGCTGACCGGCGTTTTCTTGAAACCATGCGCGACGCCACCGATGCGAGCCTGATGGGCGCCGGCACCCTGCGCCAGGGTAATCCCGAGATGCGCGGCACGGGCGGCAGTTGCAGGCGTCGCCTGCGCGGGATCATCACCCGGTCCGGCGACCTGCCAATGGCAGGGAAAAATATTTTCGCCCAAGGCCCCAAACCGCTTGTCTTTTGCGGAGCGGTCCACATGGATCACCTTCGCTCCCATTTGGCTGACCGGGCCGAGGTCATCGCCCTGCCGCCCTTGGGCGACGACCTGTCCATTGCCGCGGCCCTGACAGAGTTCGAACGGCGCGACGCCCGTGCCATTCTCATCGAGGGGGGGAGCCAGCTCAACTATCTCGCCCTGCGCGAGAAGGTGGTGGATGAGATACTGCTCACCATCACCCCGCGCCTTTCCGGCTGGCAGTCCGCCCCCTCGCTGGCCGCCGGGCCGGCAGCGCTCGGCTCGCCCTTTCTCTCCCTGGAGCTCGTCTCCTGCCGGCAGGAGGAGGGCGGCGAACTGTTCACCCGCTACCGGGTGCGCTACGAGGACGATCATGGATAAACAGGAACTTGCCATTCTCTTTTCCGGCGGCACCGACTCGCTTGCCCTCTACGCCCTGGCCATGGCCGGCCACCATCCGGACCTGCCGCGGCCGCGGGGCATTCATCTGCTCAATATGCTGAACGGCATGGGCCGTTTCCCTGATTTTACCCGCACCCGTTTTGAGACGGCCCGCGTCATTCTCGAACGGCGGGTGCCGGCAAGCGAGGAGATGCCGCGTTCCAGCCTGGTTGAGCTCGACATGGGCCGGCTCTTCCAGGGCCTGTGGCTTGACCGTTACGAGGAGCTGATGCCGCGTTACGGAGGTAAGAACCTGGTCTGTGTCGCCTGCAAGCTCGCCATGCACATCAAGGCGATTCTTTACTGCAACGAGCATCTCATCCCCACCGTGGTGGCCGGCTACGCGAAAAAACAGAACTACTATCCGGAACAGACCCCGGTCTTCATGGAAAAGATCGCCCGGTTTTCAGCCCGTTTCGGCGTAGCAGCCCGTTTTCCCGTCTACGATGATTTCGCCGAGGAGACGACCACCCGCCACCTGCTGGAGGAATACGGCCTGCCCTCCACCGGCGGCGGGGAAAGGAAATGTCTGTTCAGTCAGACCCTGACCACGGCGACGGAGGCGGAGATCGGCCGCTACCTCGACGATATGCTCACCCGGGCCCAGGAATTCATCGAGTGCAGCCAGGACGGCAGAATTGAGGCTGCGGCCCGCTGCTTCCCGCCGGGCAATATTAAATAGGAGATGCGGTCCGCCAAAGAATGTCGCCGGATCGGGTGCATTCATTTTCAATAGGAGCCAATGTGACCAGGGTGATTCGCAGCGAGCGGGACCTCCCGCTGATTTCCACGGAAACCCACCAGAGAGTGCTTGATTGCGGCACCGACGTGCCGGAGCAGTCGCCCTCCTTTGCCCTGCCGCTCGACGAGGTGGGTATCTCCGGCAAGACCCTGTGGGTGGCTCTGCCGGAAGGGCGGTTGCCTTTCGAGGCCACGGTCACCGTCGATCTGCCGGCCGACCACCGGGGCATCCACATGTCGCGTATCGAGCAGGCGGTGACCGATCTCTATGAACAACAGTTTTCCTGCCTCAGTGACTATGTCGTGACCCTGGCGGCAAAAGTCGTCGAACGCCAGCAAGGCGACAACGCCCGGGTGATGCTCGAGGGGAAACGCCCCTTGCTGCGTCATGCCGCGATCAGTGGCCATGTCTCCGTCGATCCCCTCCTCTGTCGGGTGGAGGCGCGGGTAAAAAGGGAGAAGGGCGGATTGCGGACCCAGGTCACCACTGGCATCGCGGTGTGCCACATCACCGCCTGTCCCTGTACCCAGGTCTATAACAATGAAGTTTTCAGTGAGCGGGGCGACTGTCCGATGCCGACCCATTCCCAGCGCTCCCAGACCTGGCTTTTTCTTTCCGGTCCGCCGCCGTTGCCGATGGATGACGAGCTGCTCTCCTGTCTGGAGGAGGCCCTCCATCTGACCCAGGATCTGCTCAAACAGCCCGACGAGGCGGAGATCGTCTTGAAATCGCATCGCTTTCCCCAGTTTGCCGAAGATGCGGTGCGGGAGACGGCGCGGGCGGCGGCCCGGCGCTTTTCCCCCGGCCTGCCTGCCTCGACCGGAGTAATCATCGAGTCCCTCAGTCTGGAAAGTATTCACATTCACGATGTCTGCTGCCGTCTGTCGACAAGCCTTGGTGCGCTTTGCGCCCGGTTGTGACCGACCCCGGCGCTGATATGACGTTGTCCTTTCATGGCTGCTGACCTGATCGATCGCCGGGATGACCGGCAACCTGGTTTCCCCCCTGCGCTCATGCGGGCCGTGGCCGACCTTGCCGCCCGCCGGGACACCCCGGTGTACGTGGTGGGCGGCACGGTGCGCGACTGGCTGCGCGACATGACGCCACGGGATCTCGATCTGGCCGTGGCCGACCAGGCCCTCGAATTTGCCCGTGATCTGGCGCGGCAATGGGGTGGAACCTTTGTCCTTCTCGCTGAGGGAGAAGAAACGGCCCGGGTGGTGCGGCAGGGGGTGATCGTCGATATCGCCGGATTTCGCCAGGGCGCCCGCGACATCCGGG
>CAZUZJ010000093.1:0-8789 GCA_964624225.1 uncultured Desulfobulbia bacterium
CGGTGGCCTGCGCGATCATGCGCCCGCTCCTTACAGATTATGCCTTGTCCTCCTCCGGCTGGTGAAACATGAGACGCTGGCAGGTCGGGCAGGAGAGGAGCTGTTCACCCTTCAGCACCTCATTGAACTGCTGGGGCGGAATGTTCATGTAACAGCCCTGACAGACGCCGGCGGTAACGCCGGTAATCGCCAGGCCGTTGCGTTTCTCCAAAAGCTGGTCGTAACGGCGGCGAAGGGTGTCCGGAATTTTTACTGCCTGCTGTTCCCTGGTTTTTTCGAATTTTGCCCGCTTGGCCTGCATCTCCTCGGCCATTTTGGCCGCCTGCTCTTCCGCCTCGGTCAGCAGCTGTTCCTCGCTGGCGGTGACATTGGTGAGATCGCTGATTTTTTTCTGCAGGGTCTCCATCTGTTCCATGAGCACGACGATTTCGTCTTCCCGGCGTTTGTTGTTCTTTTTGTTCTCCTCGATTTCCTTCAGCAGTGACTGGTACTCCCGGTTGGTTTGCACGCTCATCAGCTTGGTCTGGCGGTCTTTGATGTGGGCCTGGCTGTCCTCGATTTCTGCTTCCAGTTCCCGGCGCCGCTGCGCTGCGTTGTCGATGGTGACACTGTGCTTGGCAAGTTTCTGTTTCTTTTCCTCGATGGCGACCCGGCGTTTTTCCAGGTCGGCTTGGCGGGCCGCTATTTCGTCATCAATTTTTTTGATATGCAGATCGATTTCCTGGAGTGCGATGAGTCGTGAGAGGTCCTCTTTCAATGTCTGTTCCTCGCGTGGTTGATGGTTAAAGGATGCAAGTATCGAAAAAATAGTGATGCAGGGGACTGGTCTGGCGCTGGGAGGCCATGACCGGCACCGTGCCGTTGTTCTGGTTTATCAGGTTGTGCAGTGTGGTCACCAGGTGGGGAATAACAATGTTTTCCGTGGCAAAGTGGCTGGCGTCGATGATACAGAACCTGTTTTCTTCAGCCCAGCGGGCCGTCGCATGTTTGAGTTCAGCGGTGAGGTAGATGTCGGCCCCGGCCCGCAGCGCCTTTTCGGCAAATTCGGAACCGCTGCCGCCGCAGAGGGCCACCCGTCCGACGGTCTGCGGCAGGAAGCCGGCCATGGTGATGGCCGTCAGATTGAGCTGCCGGGCAACGAGCCTGAGAAAGGACGCGCCTGCCATCGCTGCCGGGAGATCGCCGATTTTGCCGAATCCGCGGCCGGGTTCGCCGGCAGGCAAAAGGGGGATGGTCTTTTGCAGGTTGAGAAGATGGGCCAGGGAGGCGCTGACCCCTTCCTCGATGATATCGAGATTGGTATGGCAGCTGACGACCGCCAGGTCGTGCGAAAGGATTTTGCGGAGAATGCGGCCGAAGGGGGTGGCGGTGTTGATTGATTTTATCGGGTGAAAGATGAGGGGGTGATGGGTGAGGATGATGTTGGCCCCGCGTTCAAGGGCCTCGTCGATGACCGGCATGGTCGGATCAAGGGCGACGAGCACACCGTGCGCCTCCTGTTCCGGATCACCGGCCATGAGACCGACATTGTCCCATGATTCCGCCAGATCCCAGGGCGCGAGCCGCCCTAAAAAGTCGAGAATATCTTTCAGTTTCAACCGTGATGCCATGGTGTTGCAGGATTCGTGTTGCCGACCTTTGCCGGTATCCGGCTCCTCAAGAAAAAAAGGTGCAGCCTGCTGAGGCTGCACCTTCTCGTTATATCCGGCGGATACTGACGGGCCGGATTGTGTTGGATGTCCTGTTGTCCAAAAGAATGGCGAAACAATGAATGCCGGTTTCCCGTAGTATACGTTGTGGCTGCCGGAGCAGACCTGCTCAGCAGCCCATCAGTGTCCGTAGTCTGCAAGAATGGTGGGCCCACCTGGACTCGAACCAGGGACCGACCGGTTATGAGCCGGTGGCTCTAGCCAACTGAGCTATAGGCCCTGATACTGCTCAGGAAAATCTGACAACAATACCAGCTGTTGTTTTTTTGTCAAGAGTGGACTGGCGACGACCAGCGACTTTTTTCGGTAGCAGGGTATCACGCCGTTGCCGGCAGAACCGCCTGTCGAAAGGCGTCAAAGCCGATGCGGTCAATGAAGCGGCCGAGGCGTTCCCCCTTTTTCCCCTCTTTTTCAAAGAATTTGATGATCCGGTCGCAGACCGTCAGCGCCTCTTCCTCGGTCAGTCCTTCCGTCAGATCCACGGCAAGCTGGGGCCGCGAGGCGGCATTGCCACCGACCATGACGGTCCAGCCCTTCGGCTTGCCGACAAAACCAATATCTTTGACCGGAGTTTCCGCGCAGTTGTTGACGCAGCCGGACACGCCAATCTTGCATTTGTTGGGTAGCTGGTAACCGTGGTAGCGGCTGTCCAGTTCCTTGCCCAGCGCCAGGGCATCCTGCTTGCCGAGCCGGCAGAGGGTGGTGCCCGGGCAGGCCTTGACACTGCGAACGCAGAGGCCGGCGGCATGGCCCGGATCGATCCCGAGGTCATGCCAGGCCTGGTCGAGCTGGTCCGCCTTGAAGCCGACCATGGCGATGCGCGCCGCGCTGGTGATCTTCATTGCCGGCAGCTGGTATTTGTCTGCCACGTCCGCTATTTTGCGCAGATCATTGGCGCTGACCAGTCCCAGGGGGAAATGGGGAACGATGGCGTAACTCTCCTTGTCTTTCTGTAAAACTGCGCCTTTTTCGCCGTCTTTGAGCATGGGTGTCTCCTTTGTGTGATAATATAAAATGTATGATAGGGGATAACTGGAAAATCGTCTGGAAATACAAACGTATATACTTTAAGATATCGTTTACTCGCCGGCAAGTCGTGAATACCTTATAATTTTAGTAATGATTCTTGAAAAATCAAGATCAAATTGGAATTATTGAAACAATCTTTATGGATAACTCTCTTTTTTTCAGCGGGGCGGTTTATGCGTTTCTGCTGCTGATCGGTCTCGCTGTGGGCGCACTGGCTGCCTTCCTGTTCCTGAACAGGTCCCTCAAACGGTTGCACGGCGAAAACCGGGAGCTCGCCATGGGACAGGCCGTGCTGCGGGAGCGCATGCAGGGGCAGCAGGAGAGGATTGCCGATCTGGAGGGGCGAAATACCGCCCTGGCCACGGAAAACCGTGAACTGGCCGGCCTGAACCTGGAGCTGCTCGCTGCGAAAAAACATGCCGCGGCTGAGAGAGAGTTTCTCCTGCGGGCGCGGGCGGAACTGGTTGAGGCGTTCAAGGCGGCATCGGTTGATATCCACAAGAGCAACAGTGAATCCTTTCTGCAGACGGCCCGGGCGACCCTGTCCTTTTACAGTGAACAGGCCAGGCGGGAGATGGGCGAGCGGAAGGAGGCGATCGGCGAACTGATCACGCCGCTGCGGGAGTCGCTGGACAAGGTGGATGCCCATGTCCGTCATCTGGAACAGGAACGGGCCGCCGCCTATGCCGGTCTGATTGAACAGGTGCGGCAACTGGCGACGGGGCAGGCCCGGCTGCAGGGGGAAACCGCCAACCTGGTCCGCGCCCTGCGGACTCCGGCGGCCCGCGGACGCTGGGGCGAAATGCAGCTGCGTCGGGTGGTGGAACTGGCCGGCATGGTTGCCTACTGTGATTTTGTCGAGCAGTCGGCGGTGGCCGCCGCGGAAGGGCAACTGCGGCCCGACATGACCATTCGTTTACCCAGCGGCAGAACCATTGTCGTTGACGCCAAGGCCTCGTTGCAGGCCTATCTGGAGGCCCAGGAGCTGGAAGACGAGGGGGAGCGACTGGAGTGCCTGAAACTGCATGGGCGCCAGCTGCGCAGCCATATTGTCCGGCTCGGCGGCAAGAGCTATTGGCGGCAGTTTGCCGATTCGCCCGAGTTTGTCGTCATGTTCGTGCCGGGCGAGAACTTTTTCAGCGCCGCCCTCGCCCATGATCCGCAACTCATCGAGTTCGGCGTGGAGCAGCGGGTGATCCTGGCAACGCCCACCACCCTGATTGCCCTGCTGCGGGCGGTGGCCTACGGTTGGCGGCAGGAGCAGGTCGCCGCTCATGCAGAGCGGATTGGTGAGCTGGGTCGCACCCTGTTCCGGCGGTTGCAGACCATGGCCGCCCATTTTGAAGAGCTGCGCAAAAATATCGATCGGACCGTCCAGTCCTACAACAGGGCGGCGGGGTCTCTTGAGTCCAGAGTCATGGTCGCCGCCCGGCGGTTCGGTGAGATCGACCCTTCTCTGGATGGGAGCCTGCCGGAAATTGCCATGATCGACAGGACCGCCAGGGAGATCATTCATGAAGATCCATCGTGACATCACCGAAACCGTCGGCGCCACCCCGCTGGTTGCCTTGCGCCGATTGACCGCCGGTTGCGGGGCCGAGATTCTCGTTAAGCTGGAGTCGTTTAATCCCTGCGACAGTGTCAAGGATCGGATCAGCGTCAACATGATCCGCCGGGCCGAAGAGGAGGGACTGATCGGCCCCGGCACGGTGATCGTCGAGCCCACCTCCGGTAATACCGGCATCGGACTGGCCATGACGGCGGCGACCCGGGGCTATCGCCTCATCCTCACCATGCCGGAGACGATGAGCATGGAACGGCGTAAACTGCTTGCCCTGTTCGGGGCCGAGATCGTGTTGACGCCGGGCAGCGAGGGTATGAAAGGGGCCATCGCCCGGGCCGAGGCCCTGGTCGCCGAGGTCGGCAATGCCTTCATGCCGCGTCAGTTCGACAATCCGGCCAACCCGGAGAGCCATCGGTTGACCACGGCCGAGGAGATCTGGCGCGATACCGATGGGCGCATTGACATCCTCGTTGCCGGTGTGGGCACGGGCGGGACCCTGACCGGCATCAGTCAGGTTATCCGGCCGCGCCGGCCGGAATTGCTGGTCTATGCGGTGGAGCCGGCCGAATCGTCGGTGCTTTCCGGCGGCAGTCCGGGGCCGCATCGTATCCAGGGAATCGGTGCCGGATTCGTGCCGGGCGTCCTGGAGCGCAGCCTCATCGACGAGGTCATTCGGGTGGAGTCGGAGACAGCCCTTGCCATGGCGCGGCGCCTGGCCCGCGAGGAGGGCATTCTCGCCGGCATCTCCTCCGGGGCGGCGACGGCCGCGGCCCTTGTTGTGGCGAACCGGCCCGAGCATGCCGGCAAGCTCATTGTCGCCATTCTGCCCGATACCGGCGAGCGTTATCTGTCGATGCTGTAATATTGCCCTTCCGGGAGGAATTTAATGCCTGCTGCATGGTTTTTCTTGCGCTGACTGCCTCCCTTTGTTTTATTTGAGATTCATTCTCGTGCGTAAACGGAGCAGGCGGCGGCGTGGAGAAGCCGTTTTTCCGCGGTGGCCGGTAGAACAATCCATACAGGAGAAGAAACTACGATGAAGTTAGGTATCAATGGCCTCGGCCGGATCGGCAAACTGACCCTGTGGCATCATGTTGGCAGGAAGTATTTTTCGGAGATCGTCGTCAATACCGGACGACATATCGGCCGGGGCCTGGAAGATCTCGCCGCCGCCATCGAACGGGACAGCACCTATGGCCGGCTTGGCACCTACCTGCACGGGTACAAAGGTGGTCGTGTGGTGGAGAACCTCAATGAGGCCGAAGGCACCATGACCGTCAACGGCGTACCGGTGCGCATTCTGCGCGAATCGCGGAACCCGCGCGATATCAAGTGGAAGGAGAGCGGTGTCCGGCTGGTGGTGGACACCACCGGCGTCTTTACCGATCCCACCGTGGACGCCGATTCGTCCAAAGGGGCATTACGCGGCCATCTTGCCGCCGGCGCCGAGAAAGTCATCCTCTCCGCTCCATTCAAGATCAAAGAAAAGGGTTTGAACATGCCCGATGACGTGGTGACCACCGTCATGGGTATCAACGACGAGGATTACATCCCCGGCAGGCACAACCTTATTTCCGCCGCCTCCTGCACCACCACCTGCCTCTCGTATATGATGAAGCCGTTGCTCGATCATATCGGCGCCGCCAATTTCCTGAGCGCTTCCATGGTGACGGTGCATGCCGCCACCAGCAGTCAGAAAGTGCTCGACAGTCTGCCCAAAACCGGGGCGAGCGATCTGCGCAAGAACCGCAGTATCATGAACAACATCATCCTCACCACCACCGGGGCGGCCAAGGCCCTGGCCCTGGTCATCCCGGAGATGAAGGACATCGGCTTCATTGCCGAATCGGTCCGCATCCCCACCTCCAGCGGCTCGCTCATCGTCCTGGTGGTCAATCTGCAGGACGACCTGGAAGACCCCGTCAAGCGCGATCGGATCAATGGCATCTACCGGGAATTTGCCCGTACCTCGTCCTATCTGGTCTACTCCGAGGAGCAGAACGTGTCGAGCGACATCATCGGCACCCCGTTTGCCGCGGCCATCATCGAGGGAACCGAGACCCATACCCGCACCGCAACCATCAGGGTCAATCTCGACAAGATCAAGGGCTGTGCCGCCTCTGACCCGGTGATTCATGTGCCGGTCACCCAGGCGGTTATTTACGGCTGGTATGATAACGAGCTGGGCAGCTATACCAATATGCTGGCCGACCGCACCGTCTCCATTGCCGATCAGTTGGTGTGAGGCCATTACGGTGGTGATTGCCCCGATGACGGCGGCTGATCTGGCCGATGTCGTCGGGGCGGAAGAGGAGACCCCGGCCTGGAGCGCGGCGCAGTTCGCCGAGGAGCTGCACCAGCCCCGAGGGTGGCAGCTGGTGGCGCGCCGCGCCGAATCGCGGGATTTTGCCGGCAGTATCTGTTGCCGTTCGGTGGCCGGGGAGGCGGAGATTGTCAAATTCGCGGTGGTCCGCGTCATGCGGCGGCTTGGGGTGGGCAACGCCCTCCTCGCCGCGGCTCTGCGGCGGATGGCGACCGAGGGCGTTGCAAGTTGCTTTCTTGAGGTGCGCGCCTCCAATGATGCGGCTCGCCGTCTCTATGAAAAGCACGGTTTTCAGCAGATCGCCACCCGCGCCCGCTACTATCGGGCACCGGAGGAGGATGCCCTGCTCTACCGTCTGGATCTGCTCTGAGGTGATCGCGGTCAACCTGTTTGACTTGTCGGACACTCATGCGGTACGGTGAGAGCAGGAAACGAGTCTGTCTTCTCCATCCAATTTAAGCCAGTGGGAGCTGAATGTGAAAAATATCCGCGACATTGATATCAAAGAAAAAAGGGTACTGATTCGGGTCGATTTTAATGTGCCTCTCGATGGCGATGGCCGCATCACCGATGACACCCGCATCCGTGGGGCATTGCCCACCATCGAACATGCCCTGGCGGAAAACGCCAGGGTCATCCTCTGCTCCCATCTCGGTCGGCCCAAGGGCCAGCGCAAGCCCGAATTTTCCCTGGCTCCGGCTGCGGCGCGGCTTGCCCAGTTACTCGGGCGGGTGGTGCGGCTTGCCCCGGACTGTGTCGGGCCGGAGGCCGAATCCCTGGTCATGGCCATGCGGCCCGGCGATGTGGTGATGCTCGAAAACCTGCGTTTTCATCCGGGTGAACAGAAAAACGATCCGGAATTTTCGCGACAGCTCGCGGCCCTGGCCGAGGTCTACGTCAACGATGCCTTTGCCGTCTCCCACCGGGAAGACGCCTCGGTGGTCGGGGTGACCCGTTCCTGCCCCCGGTGCGCGGCCGGCCTGCTGTTGCAGAAGGAGATGGATTTTTTTCACCGGTCGGTCAGTGATCCGGCCCGCCCGCTGGCAGCGATCATTGGCGGCGCCAAGGTGTCCGGCAAACTCACGGCCCTGATTAATCTGATGGATAAAGTCGATATCATGATCATCGGCGGCGCCATGGCCAACACCTTTTTGAAGAGCCAGGGCCATGACGTCGGTCACTCCCTGGTGGAGGATGATCTGCTCGAGACGGCCCGCCAGCTGCTGGCCGATGCTGCGAAAAAGGGGGTGAAGCTTTATCTGCCGGTGGACTTTGTCGCGGCGGCCGAGTTCACCCCGGACAGCGTCAGCCGGGTGGTACCGGTGCAGAACATGCCGGCCGGCTGGATGGCCCTTGATATCGGACCAGCCACCACCACCCTGTTTGGCGAGGCCCTGGCCGATGCCCGCACCATTCTCTGGAACGGCCCGATGGGCGCCTTTGAGATGGATGCCTATGCCCGGGGGACCATGGCCCTGGTCCAGAAGGTGGCGACCTCCCACGCCCTCAGCATCGTCGGCGGCGGCGACACCAACGCCGCGGTCCACAAGGCCGGCTGGGCTGAGGATGTCTCCTATATGTCCACCGGCGGCGGCGCTTTCCTCATGCTGATGGAGGGTAAGGAGCTGCCCGGCGTCGCGGCCTTGAAGGCCGTGGCATAACCCAAGCAAGGAGAGACAGCCATGGAGCGCAAATCGTTGCTTGCCGGTAACTGGAAGATGCACATGACGGTGGCGGAGGCGGAAACCCTGGCCCGGGCCATTGTCGCCGGACCGTTGCCCGCTGATCGCGAGGTGATGATTGCCCCGCCCTTTACCGCCCTGGCGGCGGTGGCCGGCATTGTCGCCGCTTCGCCGGTGCGGCTCGGCGCCCAGAATGTCTGCTGGGCAGAGAAAGGGGCCTTTACCGGCGAGGTCTCGCCGGTCATGGTGAAGGATGTCGGCTGTTCGTTCGTTATTGTTGGTCATTCGGAGCGGCGGCAGATCTTTGGTGAGAGCGATGTCCTGATTAACCGCCGGCTGCGCGGTACCCTCGCCTTCGGCCTGGTGCCGGTGCTCTGCGTCGGTGAGACCCTGGCGGAACGGGAGGCCGGCCAGACCTTTGCCGTGCTGGAAAGGCAGATGCGCGGCGGGCTGGCCGATGTTGCCATTGCGGTGGGCAGTGA
>CAZUZJ010000094.1:0-4303 GCA_964624225.1 uncultured Desulfobulbia bacterium
ATACGGGAATCAACGATAAGGACCATGCCGATACCGCAGTTGAAGGTTCGATACATCTCTTCAGCAGAAATCCTGCCTTTTTCCTGCAGGAAACTGAAGATCGGCAACATTGGCCAGCTTGCCTGACGAATGCAGGCCTTTGTCCCTTTTGGCAGCACCCTGGGAATATTGTCGGTGAAGCCGCCACCGGTGATATGGATAAGGCCGCGGACCTTGAAATTCTTGAAAAGGTTCAGCAACGGCTCGACATAGATCCGGGTCGGTTTCAGCAGTTCCTCGCCCAGGGTGGCGTTCAGTTCCGGCACATGGTCGGAGACGGTTAAACCAAGCTCCTCAAAGCAGATTTTCCGCACCAGGGAATAACCGTTACTGTGAATGCCGCTGGAAGCGAGCCCGATGAGCTTGTCGCCGACCTTGATCTCCGATCCGTCGATAATCTTGTCCCGCTCGGCGATACCCACAACAAAACCGGCGAGGTCGTAATCCCCGCCGTGATAAAGACCTGGCATTTCGGCGGTTTCACCACCGATGAGCGAGCATTTGGCGATTTCGCAGCCCTTGGCGATACCCTTGACAACGGCCGTCGCCACATCGAGATCGAGTTTGCCGATGGCAAAATAATCAAGAAAAAACAAGGGTTGTGCGCCGGAAACTACAATATCGTTGACGCACATGGCGACCAGGTCAATGCCGATGGTATCATGAATATTGCAGAGGCTGGCGATTTTTAATTTTGTCCCAACCCCGTCCGTGGAGGCAACAAGGACGGGATCAGTAAAACGATCACCACCAATGGCAAAAAGCCCGCCGAAGCCGCCAATGTCGGTCAACACCCCACGTCGGAAGGTGGCTGCAACCAACGGCTTAATATTCTTGACAAATTGATTTCCCTTGTCAATATCAACACCTGATTCGGCATATCTCGAACTTTGTTTTGAATCCATTTTCACATTAACCGTCTGTACTCATAGCGAACCCGCTCCTCCCCTGTCCACGACTTTCGCGCACGGGGAAAAATACGGTGATATCCATCAGGAATTCATCTGGAAGACTTGGCGATATGCCCCAACAGGATCAATAACTAGGCAAATTATTTACTTTTCCCCAGATAAAAAGTCAATCGCTTTTCTTTTCCCATCCTGCCGGAACCAAAATAAATACCAATAAAATATTATGATTTCAACCTGTTAAATCAAAAAATCCACATCCCTTTTCATTCGAAAAAATGAATGACCATTCACCGGGTTGATTTCCGCCGTTTTCTGCATTATTTTGCAGCAATGAAAATAAACATGCCGGACATCCTTCTCTATATACTTCTGTTGCTTCTCCTGGTCCTCTCCTTCCCCTTTGGCGAAGGCTGGAACGGAACGTGACGACCCCTGATTCCTCTATCCGGGTCCACGGATATATGCCCTGTACCGCAATTGCCGAACCATCCAACCGACCAGGCAGCGCAGATCGTTGCACCTGTTCCGGAAACCATGGCCACACCCAGATAATCCCTGCCATGGACGGGTGAACCTTTTAGACATCCTGCACCCCAATCACTTCACCAAGAAAAGGAGTTTTTAACCGATGCTGACCTATGACGCGTGTATCAAATATGCCGAAGAAGAACATTATTGCCCGCATTGCAAGACCCGGCTTTCCTGTTGCGAGACCCCGCCGTTTCATATCGGTGACGGTCTCGGCTGGGGATGCGACGTCATGTTTATCTGCCTCAACGATGATTGCCCCATCTATGAACGCGGCTGGAAACACATCGAAGAGCAATACGGTCATGCCGGCTCGTATCGTTACATGCTGCTCCCCGGCGAAAAAAAGGGGGAACTGATCATGGTCGGCAGCAGCGAGGCCTTCACCGGCTGCATCATCGACCCTGAGTCCCTCCGCAAGCAGAATGTCCGTTATCAGCGGGAAAAAGAGGCATTACAGGAATTGACCTGCTGTGTTGAAAAACATGACATGAAGCCCCTGCTGACGCTTATTCTCGACGAATGCGCCGGTTTGGAGGGACGGATACGGGCCTGTCGGCTCCTCGTTGACATGAATGATCTCGACTGCATTGATCCGATCCGCAATCACACCTTCGCCAACAGCGATGTCGAGCAGAACGCCAACCTGGCCATCGAGCAGATACTCAAGGCAAACTTCAAAAAGGAATGCCCGGCGTGTCAGGAGATCATCAAAAAACAGGCCAAGGTCTGCAAACACTGCAACCGGGAGTTTTGATCAGCCGTGGTAACCGAATGATTTTCCGTAACAACTGACAGGGAATCATCATTTTTTTTAGCAGTACCGCACTTTTACCTTGCCAGCAGGAGAAAAAAATATTATAAATCCCCGCTGTTAGCATATAAAGCATCGCAGATTGGACGGTGAGCGTAGCTCAGCTGGTGGTAGCATCGGATTGTGGCTCCGACGGTCGTGGGTTCGAGTCCCATCGCTCACCCCATTTTTCCAGGGTTCAGGACATCTCCTGAGCCCTTTTTTTTTGCCGGGCCCATTACTCTTTTCTGTCAGCCGGAAAACCCTTTTCTCCAGCTTTGTCGCAAGATAAAAGATCATCGAGCTCCCTGCCCATCTTCTCCCGATGGGAACCGCTCCAGTATACCCGGCCACAACTGCTGCACCGATGAAACACTTCGTAATAGAGGCGGGTCAGGGGCTCAAGAAGGGGCAGCACCTCCTCCTTGGCGACCGGCACAAGCATTCCGTTGCACCGAAGGCAGCGGGTAAACGCCTTTATCGAACCGCGCAGACCATAGAGAGTGACCACCTCCCGAAGCTGGGCCGGGGGAGATTTTTCCCGGACAAGATGCCCGAATTCGACGATTTTCCGTTTCAGCAATCCACGATCACGGGTCAGGAGAATACGGCGCTGACAACCGGCAATGGCGGCAATCCGGTTGTCACGCAAACCGTCTGCAAGCATGGTGTCAAATCCGAGTTGACGCAAACAGACCCCCAATTTCCGCACATTGGTATCGGCAATGAAACGATACCCCGGCAGAGGCTGCGGACGCAGCATTGAGGGAGAAAGAAAATCGGTTGCCGGGGAAACAGGATATATTTCGATGTGCATCTGATCCCGGACCGGATACGCGAAATCGACCTCAACACCATCAACCACTATCTTTTCAATCTCCGGGTGCGGCACGCCGAAGGATTCAACAACATCCTTGACAGAGGCGTCACGCTGCGGGTCAATGGCAAGAGCCGAGGCGCGCCCATAGCGTCGGGGAAGCAGATCAACGAGATTGCCGTTAAATGAGAGGATAACCATAACGCCGACGGGGATGCTGTTGACGAAAACAGCTAACGATTTCGGAGCAGGTGCAGGATCTCCTCCAGGTCAGGCCACAGGGGGGCATCAAATGCCATGGGGATGCCGGTAGTCGGATGGCGAAAGGACAAAACGTGCGAATGCAGACATTGACGGGAAATCAATGGAGTCAGGACGCTGCTTTTTTTGCCCCCGTAGACGGGATCACCGGCGACTGGACAGCCGAGATACGCCATATGGACACGGATCTGATGTGTCCTGCCCGTTTCGAGCCGCACCTCGACAAAGGAAAAACCGTTCGAGAATTCCTCAAGGACACGCCAGTTGGTGATCGCTTCACGTCCGCCCCGTTCAAGAACCGCCATCTTTTTCCGATGAACAGGGTGACGCCCGATCATGGTGACGAGACGACCTGACTTGTCTTTCGGGACACCGGCAAGAATGGCCAGATAGGTTTTCCGCACCGTTCTTTCTTTGAATTGCTCGACCAGCCGCTGGTGTGCGGTGTCGTTTTTTGCCGCCACCATCACGCCGGAGGTATCCTTGTCCAGACGATGGACGATTCCAGGTCGGATCAGCCCGCTTTCTCCGGACAACTGAGAGCAGTGATGAAGCAGACCATGGACCAGGGTGCCGCTTCCATGTCCATGGGAAGGATGGACAACGAGGCCGGGCGGTTTCGCGACAACCACGACGTCGTTGTCTTCAAAAAGAATGAGAAGATCGAGATCCTGGGGGACAAGAGAAGAGGGCTCGGGCGGCGGGAGAACAATATGAATCATTTCTCCCCCACGGAGACGATATCCGGTTTTTTTCACTTCACCGTCGACCAGGACATTCCCGGACCGAATAAGTTGTTGAATCCGGGAACGGGTCAGGTCGGCGCATTCGGGATGATCGTTCAGCAGGTGATCAAATCGTATGCCGGACTGGGAGGACGGGACACTGAGGTCCTGCTGACGCCTGAACTGCGAATCTGGATGAGTCAATCGGAAAAAACCAACCGAAAAGCTG
>CAZUZJ010000094.1:4409-8759 GCA_964624225.1 uncultured Desulfobulbia bacterium
CTGGCGCAAGCACGACAATCAAGCCGCGCCGTCAGTTATCGAATATGCGTTCAATGTCTTTTTCGACCTGGTCCTCGCGCACCTTATTGGCGAGGGCAATCTCCTTCATGAGAAGACTTTTGGCCGTATCCAGCATCTTTCTCTCCCCGAAAGAGAGATCCTTGTCTTCTTTCAGCAGATAGAGGTCACGCAGCACACCGGCTATCTTGTAAACAGAACCGGTTTTGATCTTTTCCATATACTGACGGTAACGCTGATTCCACGGCTGCGACTGGATTTCGACGTCCCTGTCTTTCAGAATATCAAATACCCTTTCCGCCTCAGCGGAAGAGATAATACCACGCAGGCCGACATTTTCACTGGTGGAGGTCGGAATCATGACCACCATACTGGTGTCGATGATCCGCATGACATAAAAGGTTTGCATGCGTTCACCGACCATTCTGTTTTCAATCGCCTGGATGACACCAACACCGTGGGCGGGATACACCGCCATATCGCCTTTATTGAACACACCTTCCCCCTTGCCTGCCTCAATTTAAAAAAACGGCACAACAATGTTAGACGGTCTCGCAACCAGTCGACCAATCGCCATGGAGCGTGGTGACACCGAAATGCCTCACAGGCGGATGAGTGGTTGTCCGGCTGATGACGAATCCTTCACGTTTCCGGTATTTCAATACATAATAGAATATAATACCATGTCCTGTCGCTTTTGGCAAACAATCGTTCGAAAGGTGACGGAAGATGGGGACAGAGAGGAGAAAGCCGGACAGTTATGGGTTATCCACAACGACACTTTTGAGACAATTAATCCGATTCATCGCCGTCTCAACCCCTTTGGTGACAGTGAGACACACCGCATCGGCGACAATTTTTTGCATGTGCTCCAGCATGACACGCTCATTGGCGGTCAACTCCCGCAGCACATAGGATTCGACATCTTGACCATCAACCGGCCTGCCGATACCGATCTTGATGCGGATAAAACTTTGACAGCCGAGATGGGAAATGAGTGAACGTATGCCGTTGTGCCCCCCGGCCCCACGGTTGACAATCACTTTCAGGCACCCCGAGGCCATATCGAGATCGTCGTGAATAACAATAATTTTTTCCGGAGGGATCTTATAAAAAGCGGCAAGGGGCAGAACCGCACTGCCACTTCTGTTCATATAGGTTTGCGGTTTGGCGAGAATTACCTGCCGACCTTCGATAACGCCGCGGGCAACCTCGGCCTGCCACTTGCTTGGGGCAAAATTGACACGCAGCAATCCGGCGAGAAAGTCCGCGCAGAGAAAACCGACATTGTGCCGGGTCAGCTGATAATGTCTGCCCGGATTACCTAATCCGACCACCAGAAACATAGAGCACCACAAAGACCGGAGTTCCGCCGGCACCGGACAACAGCCTGTCGCAGCGGGGCGGCGCGGACGACATCAGCGAGGATAACGGGGCAAGGCAGGAACGGACAAAAAAAACCGGGAAAAGGATCACCTCTTCCCGGCCAGAAATCGAAAGAAACAAAACAAGATGGTTTAGCAAAAATTCGCAAACCATGGCGGGCGAAAAAGCGAAAACAACGAGTTACAATGCACCGCCCGTCGGAATCGTGTTTTTATCAAGCAGCCTTGACAGGAGGGTTGACTGACACGCACACCTTGTCTTTGTTGTCCACCAGAGCCACGGCAGGAGGCAAAGGCAGATCCTGACAGGTATACTGCTCATTCGTTCCCAGGGGCGCCACATCCACCTCGATCACGTCAGGAATGTCAAGGGGGTTGCCCTTCAGCTTCACCTGATTGACGAATACCGACATATCGCCGCCCATTTCGACACCGCGGGCCTTGCCGTGGTATTTAACCGGAACGGTGAATAC
Source organism: uncultured Desulfobulbia bacterium (assembly GCA_964624225.1). Classification (GTDB taxonomy): domain Bacteria; phylum Desulfobacterota; class Desulfobulbia; order Desulfobulbales; family SURF-16; genus DB1. The sequence continues at coordinate 6,286 of CAZUZJ010000094.1, forward strand.
GGCTGGAACAGCAAGGTCGATTTCATAAAAATCGGCGTGCTCCAGGCTGTTTGAGATCGGGTCAACCTGGATCTCTTTGATGACAACATGACGCTTTTCCTGACCAGCCTCGGCATCAATGTCAATGTTTAATACCGCATTTCGTCTCTGCAACAGGAGCAGGGACTGGGTAAAGGAATGGGTGTCAAGAATCAGGGACACGGGGTCGCTCTTCGGTCCATACAGAACCGCTGGAGTTTTACCTGAGCGGCGCAAGGTCCGCGCGGCACCTTTGCCAAAATTTTTTCGCACCTGGGCAGATACATCGATCTGTATCATGATTTACTCCTCCTCAAACGGTAAACTCTGTTCATACACTCAATCACGAGTGTTCATGACCTGTAACGCACTTCAAATGTATTTGCACACATCGCAACCTGGGCCGCTCATGCGACACACTGGACTTCTCTCTGGCACGGCTCCCGTCACACGAACAGCGAGCTGACCGAATCCTCGGAATGGATGCAGCGTATCGAATCTCCCAGCAGCGCCGAAACGGAAAGGACGCTGATCTTGCTGCACTGCTGCGCCTCACGTGTCAACGGAATGGTATTGGTGACAAAAAGCTGCGTGATGCAGGAATTGGTGATGCGCTCAATCGCCGGACCGGAAAGGACGGCATGGGTACAATAGGCAAAAACCTCCCTGGCCCCCTCCTTGACAAGGATCTCCGCCGCTTGACAGAGGGTGCCGGCCGTATCGACCATGTCATCAAGGAGAATGGCATGCTTGCCGGCAACATTGCCGATGACATTCATTGCCTGAGACTGATTGGCCCGCTCTCGCCTTTTGTCAATGATAGCGAGTCCGGCATTGAGCCTTTTGGCAAACGCCCGGGTCCGCTCAACTCCACCAGCATCCGGGGAAACCATGATAACCTCTTTTCCTGCAAACGTTTGCGAAATATTATGCAGGAGAACCGGGGCGGCATAAAGGTTATCAACCGGGATATTAAAAAAACCCTGTATCTGACCGGAATGCAAATCCATGGTCAGCACGCGGCGGACGCCGACCGCCATCAGTATTTCCGCAACCACCTTGGCGGAGATCGGCACACGGGGTGCGACTTTGCGGTCTTGTCTGGCATACCCGTAGTACGGCATAACCGCGGTAATGCGGCGGGCCGAGGCCCGGCGCAGCGCATCCGCCATCAAAATAAGCTCCATCAGATGGTCGTTGACCGGGGTACAGGTCGGCTGGACGACAAAAATATCCTTGCCCCGGACATTGTCGCCTATTTCAACATATGTTTCACCGTCGCTGAATTTTCTGACATCAGCCTTGCTGAGCTCCATTTGCAGATGCCGACAAATGTCTTTCGCCAAGGGCTGATTGGCGTTCCCGCTGAAAATCATGATGTCTTTGAGGCTGCCCATGATACCGTCCGTCTTCTTTCCGTTGTGCCTCCTTCAGCGCAACGCCGGCCGGAAGCAACATATATTTTTTGCGATTGCATCAAAAAGTGATGGTCTCGTAAAAACCCGCAAACCATGGCAGGCGGGAAAATGAAAACAACGCGCTACAAAGCACGGTCAGTCGGAAGCACGGCTTTTACGATTCCGACAATGAGTGCTGATTGTCAAAGAAAATGCAAATGGCTGGGGCGGCAGGATTCGAACCTACGAATGCAAGAGTCAAAGTCTTGTGTCTTACCGCTTGACGACGCCCCAGTTCACACAAAGCGTCACTCAGAATGACGTGAGGGGATTCGCAAGAAATACCCCGGTGGGGTATCTTTCCCGCAGCCTGTCCCGGCATTGCGCTGCACATGCCGGATCCGAAAAAAGTCCGAAAACCGTCGGTCCACTGCCGGTCATCAGGGCGACATCTGCCCCCCCTGTCGTCAGGAACGATTTGATTTCCGTGAGTTCCGGATAACGTCCTGCTGTCACCGGCTCAAGGTCGTTGCCGATCGCTTCCCTCTGCCCTTTACCTGGCAAGGGGAACATTGTAAATGTATTGTCCGGCCTTGTCAACGCAAAACTGCCGCCATTCCCGCTATCAAGCTGCGCAAAGACCCATTTCGTCGACACCGGAAAACCGGGATTGACCAGCAGCACGAAACAGTTCTGCAGGGGCTCTCTGGGGACAAGTTTTTCACCGACCCCCGTCGCCAGCGCCGAGTTCAGTTCAGAAACAAAAAAAGGAACATCGGCGCCCAGGGCCAGGCCCAGCTCCAGCAACTGCACATCAGTCAAAGACGACGATGGATACAGATCCCGCAGTCCCTTTAACACCGCGGCTGCATCACTGCTGCCACCGCCGAGACCGGCCGCAACCGGGATACGTTTTTCCAGGGTGATTGCCACGCCGCCGGTCACCCCGGTCCTCTGAAAAAAAAGGCGGGCCGCCCTGTAAGCCAGATTGCCTTCGTCCTCCGGCAGACCGGAGTCAGGGCAGCAAAGGGTGATGCCCGCTGCTGTCCTTTCCATGAC
>CAZUZJ010000095.1:0-8740 GCA_964624225.1 uncultured Desulfobulbia bacterium
CCGGGCACCTTGTGATAATCCGGCAGATACCGACCGGCCTGGCGCATGATCCAGATAGGGGTGTGGCTGACCGCTTCGCCTCTGCATGCCTTGAGAAAATTGGTGTTCATTCGTTCTTCCTTGGGTAATTGTGATGAGCCGTTACATCTTTTTCAGTTTCACCGGCATATGGGAGCAAAAGGGCTCCTCCGCCATGTAATCGCCGGTCATGGCATAGGCCCGGGCCCGACAACCGCCGCAGACCGAAACATATTCGCAGGAGCCGCAGCGGCCCTTGTATGCCTTGAAATCACGCATATCCTGAAACAGTTTCGAGTTTTCCCAGATATCCTTGAATGACTGCTGGCGGATATTACCGGCACTCATGGGAAAATAGCTGCACGGCAGGACGTTGCCGTCCACATCGATCAGGCAGATGAGCTGACCGGCCAGACAGCCCTTGGAGCCGCCGGTGGAGAATTTGAGGCTGCGTCGCTGGAAGTCGTCGCCGCTCTCCTTTTTCTTCTGGAGGACGATCCGATAGTAACTGGGCGCGCAGGTGGGCCGCACCAGGATATCGTCTTCCTGCCGTTCCATGTCATAGTGCCATTCCAGCACCTTCTCATAATCCTCCATGGAAACCAGCTCCTCCATGATCTCCTCGCCGCGGCCGGTGGGCACGATCATGAACATGTACCAGGCAGTGGCCCCCAGCTCCTTGGCCAGTGTGTATATCTTCGGGATCTCCTCCTGATTGCGTTTGGTAAAGGAGGAGTTGATGAGAAAGGAGATGTCATGTTTTTTAAACAGGCCCGCGGCATTGAGGGTGCCGGCAAAGGCGCCGGGCTGATTGCGGAAATTGTCATGGACCGCGGCAGAGGCGCCGTCGAGGCTCAAAGAAACCATCTTGATGCCCGCCTCCTTGATTTTGCCGCAGGTCTCCTCCGTTACCAGAGTGCCGTTGGTGGCCAGACACATACGCAATCCTTTGCCGGTGCCGTAGGCGGCGATGTCAAAGACATCGGAGCGCAGCAGTGGCTCGCCGCCGGACAGCACCACTACCGGGTTCGCGTAGGAGACGATGTCGTCGAGCACCCGGGTCGCCTCGGCAAAAGGAAAATCCGGGTGGCCCGCCACCTCAAGCGCGGAGGAGGAACGGCAGTGAACGCATTTGAGATTGCAACGCCGGGTGATCTCCCAGGCGATCCATTTTGGTTCGAATTTCATCTGATCTGTCCTTTTTCGGGCCGGTTGGTAAAGTGCAGAAGCGGCAGTCCCTTCCCTACAGATAATCTGCCGCCACCGCCGCCAGCGGACTGCGCTCGCTCTTGCGCAGGGTGATGTGACCGTGGATCGGCAACTCCTTAAGGCGTTCGACCGTGTAGGTCAACCCGTTACTGCTGGAATCGAGGTAAGGGTTGTCGATCTGGTAGGGATCGCCGGTCAGCACCATCTTCGTTCCCTCACCGGCCCTGCTGATGATGGTCTTGATCTCATGGGGGGTCAGGTTCTGTGCCTCATCGACAATAACGTACTGACCGGAGATGGAGCGGCCGCGAATGTAGGTCAGGGCCTCCATCTCCACCACATGATCCCGCAGCAGCTTGTCCGTCTTGTGGCGGAGGGAATCGTCATTCTCCTTGTTTTTCAGTCCCTGCCCGACACCCATGAGAAAGGTAAGGTTGTCGAAAATCGGCTGCATCCAGTGGGCCAGCTTCTCATCCTTGTCACCCGGCATGTAGCCGAGATCCCTACCCAGGGGAATGATGGGCCGGGAGACGAGAATCTTGCTGTAGCGTTTGTTGATCAACACCTCTTCGAGGCCGGCGGCCAGGGCGAGCAGGGTCTTGCCGGTCCCCGCCTGGCCGACCAGGGTAACTATCTGGACATTCGGGTCGAGCAAAAGTTCCAGACACATCCGCTGTTCCTTGCTGCGGGAGCGGATCTGCCAGGCGCTGTCATACTGAGGGTTGAGCCGTACCAGCCGGATTTCGCTCACCGCCCTGGCCAGGGCGGTATGCTTGGGGTCGGCCTCATCCTGTAACAAAATGAATTCATTGGGCAGCAGGCCAAGGCCCTCGCTTTCCACCTCGCGTCGGTCATAAAAGGTATTGATCAGCTCGCCCGGCACCGTCAGTTCACGGTAACCGGAAAAAAGCTCATCGAAGTTGATCTTCTGCTTTTCAAAGTCCATCACCTCAATGCCCAGGGCGTCGGCCTTCAGGCGGGCGTTGATGTCCTTGGAAACGAAGATGACCCTTTCCCCTTTCTTGAAGATGGTGTAGGCCACCGCCAGGATGCGGTTGTCCGGCACCTTCATGTTGAGGCCGGGACAGCAGGCTATCTCATCGCCCTCGGGATAGATGAGCAGGATGCCGCCGTTTTCCATTTCCACCCCTTTGGCCAGCTTGCCCCGACAGCGGAGATGGTCGAGCTCCCGGATCACCCGGCGGGCGTTACGGCCCAGTTCGTCGCTGCGGGACTTGAACTTGTCAAGCTCCTCGATGACCGACATGGGCAGCACGACATAGTTATCGGAAAAGGAGAAGATGGAATCTGCGTTATGAAGGAGAACGTTGGTGTCGAGGACAAAATATTTTCGCATGCAGCGGCTCGTAACGAAATTCGGAATTAATGGGCAAAAACGGTCTGGAGTAACGGCCGTGCCATGCCGGAGCGCCGGACTGTCATGTGTCGCTGTGGCCGACCTGATACTATTGACGAGGCATCCTCTTTCAGTCATGCGGGCAGCGAGGTCGGCATTGCCCAAGAGTAGTACGAAACCCCCTGCTCCCGCAAGCAAAACTTACCGGCCCCGGCGCATTCGGCCTGCGCTGTCCGTGCCTTCCCGGAAAATTGATGCGGCAGGAGAGCGCGGATTGTGCTATAGATACGCGCCATGAAGATCGCCCTGATCCAGATCAACCCGGTTATCGGAGACTTTCCGGCCAACAGCGCCCGCATCCGCCACTTCCTCGACCAGGCCAGACAGGCAGGGTGTACCCTTGCCGTGCTGCCGGAACTTGCCCTGTGCGGCTACCCTCCCCAGGATTATCTTGAACACGCAGCATTTCTGGCGGCCCATGACCAGGTTCTCTCCGAACTGATCCGGGACACCGTCGGCATTGGCGTGATCTGTGGCGCCATCACCCGGCACAGTGGCACCACCGGCAAAGCACTGCACAACAGCGCCCTGCTGTTCGCCGACGGTCGCCTCCTTTTTGCCGCCCACAAGCGGCTGCTGCCGACCTACGATGTTTTTGACGAGTCCCGCCACTTTGAACCCGGTGCGGCCTCCGCCCCCTTTATCTACCAGGGACTGCGCCTCGGACTCACCATCTGTGAGGATATCTTTAACGAGGACGACAGCACTCCCCGCCCTCTGTATGCGGCCAACCCCCTGGCTGATCTCGCCGCCGGTGGCATCGATCTGCTCGTCAACATCGCTGCCTCACCCTTTACCATCGGCAAACAGCAGCGGCGTTTCGCCCTTTTTTCCCAGCTCTGCCGCAAGTATCGCACCCCGCTTTTCTATGCCAACCAGGTGGGCGGCCAGGACGGCGTCCTTTTCGACGGCGCGAGCATGGTGCTCGATGCCGACGGCCGCCTCTGTCACCAGGCCCGCTCCTGCGCAGAAGATTTGCTGATCGTTGACACAAATGCCCTTTCCCCCCTGTCGTCTCCGCCCGCGGACGCCGAAATCGGCCTGGTCTTCGCGGCTATCGCCATGGGCTGCCGCGATTATGTCAGAAAATGCGGTTTCTCGCGGGTACTGCTTGGCCTGAGCGGCGGCATCGATTCCGCCCTGACCGCTGCCGTTGCCGTGCAGGCCCTCGGCCGGGAAAATGTCATGGGGGTGGCCCTGCCTTCGCCTTATACCGCGCCGGAAAGTATCGAAGATGCCCGCCGGCTGGCCGACAATCTCGGTATCCGCTTTGCCATCGTCCCCATCACCGAGGCCTTTGCCTCCCTGTGCAGCAGCCTAACCCCGCTCTTTGCCGGTCGCCCGGAGAATCTCACCGAACAGAATCTCCAGGCCCGTATCCGCGGCACCCTGCTGATGGCCATGGCCAACACCTTCGGCGCCCTGCTGCTCTCCACCGGCAACAAATCGGAGATGGCGGTGGGCTACTGCACCCTTTACGGCGACATGGCCGGGGCCCTTGCCCCCCTCGCCGACGTGCCGAAGCAGCTTGTTTACGAACTGGCCCGCCATGTCAACCGGCAAGGCGAGATCATCCCGGCTCGCACCCTCTGGCGCCCTCCCACCGCCGAACTGGCCCCGAACCAGACGGACCAGGACGACCTGCCGCCCTACGAGGTGCTCGACCCGATTCTCCAGGCCTATCTGGAAGATCACCTCTCCCTCGAGGAGATCGTTGCCCGCGGCTTTGCCCGAACCATGGTCGAGGACATTATCCGCCGGATCAAAAAAAATGAATACAAGCGCCATCAGGCAGCCATGGGACTGAAAATCACCTCCAAGGCCTTTGGTTCCGGTCGCCGTTATCCGGTGGCGCAGAACTTTCGGGAATGACATGAAGCCCCGCCTTGCGCTCCTCTTTATACTGCTCTGCGTCCTTTTTCTCGTGATCCGGGAAAATCTGACCAAACGGCCCGACCGTCTCCACCAGACCAGCGCCGGCCAGGTGGAGATGTGCCTGGAGTGCCACAAAACCGAACAGCTCGATCCGGCCCATGACCGGCTGGTGATGGGCTGCTCTCCCTGCCATCTCGGTGACGCCCTGGCCATTGACAAGGACAAGGCGCACACGGGCATGGTCAAAAACCCCGGCGATCTGCGGGTGGTGGAGAAAACCTGCGGGGTGGAGGGCTGCCATGCGCCGGACGTGAAAAAGGTCAAAAATTCGCTGATGGCCACCAACCGTGGCATCCTGGCCACCCTCCTCTACTACTGGGGCGAGGCGCCGGACCAGTACGGCGATTTTTCGGTGGAACAGCTGCTGGCCAGCAACCAGACCTCCCTGGCCATCGACTACTACCGCAAGCTCTGCGCCACCTGCCACCTCTGGAAACAGAAAGGCGACCTGCCCGGTTTCTTCGGGGAAAAAGGCGGCGGTTGTACGGCCTGCCACTTTGTCAAGGATGACAACATCCCGGCCGAGCAGGCGAAAAAGGTGCATCCGCGCATCGTCAAACAGGTGCCGGTGACCAACTGTGTCCGCTGCCACAACCGCAGCGGCCGTATCGGCATCTCCTATACCGGCGTCTATGAGTCGGAAAACTACGGCACCCCCTACACAAAGGGCGGCATGTCGGAAAAGCGGCTGCCCGGCGATCGCTATTATCTCAGCCTGCCCGCTGATATCCACCACCAGAAAGGCATGGCCTGTATCGACTGCCACACGAGAAACGAGATCATGGGCGACGGCACCCGTTACGCCCATTACGAAAACCAGCTTGAAATCACCTGCAAAACCTGTCATGTTCCGGCTGGCGAAACGACGGACGAACCGGGCATGACCCGCAAAGGCGATAAACTGACAAACATCGTTGGCGACGAGGCGGGCTGGCAGCTGACCAACAAGCTCACCGCCGACAAAAAGCACCCCATCCGACCGCCCAAGGCCGGGATCTGCGACTTTGCCGGCCACAAGCGGGTCGGCTGCGAGGCCTGCCATTCCGGCTGGGTGCCGCAGTGTTACGGCTGCCACGTCAAGCTGGACAAAGGGGAAACCGATCTCGACAAGCTGACGCTGACCGAAACAGCGGGCTGGTGGATCGAGGGCCGCTCCTCTCTCCGTTACGAACGTCCGATGCTGGCCGTCTGGGCTGACGAGGTGGTGATCGTTACCCCGGGCTGCCAGGACATCGTCTCGGTGGTCAACGCCCAAGGTGAGCCGGAGCAGCAGTTCAACAGCCTGACCATGGCCGCCATCAACCCGCACACCACCCAGACCAGGGGACGAAGCTGCGCCGACTGCCACCAGTCGCCGAAAACCATGGGCCTCGGCGAGGGCACCGTCTGGCGTGAAGCGGGCGAGTGGCGTTTCACCGCCGCGGCCCAAGGGCTTGTCACCGCGGCAGGTGTCACCCCGCCGCTTGACGCCTATGTCGGCATTGACGGCACGCCGTTACAGAAATCGGCCCGGCCCGATCTGCGGCCCTTCAACAAAGAGGAACTGGCCCGCATCCTCCGCGTCGGCCTCTGCATCGACTGCCACCAGGAGTACACGGACCCGGCTTACCGCCGATACACCCCGGCAACAACATGCCCGGTCTATCGGGAAGAGGACGATGGTGCGTCGGCACCCCAAAAGAATCCCACCGTTGCCGCCCCCGAAAAAAAACCGGCGCTGGAGAAAAAACCATGATTATCACCCCCTATTCCACCTCATCGAAACAGGGCAAGGAACGGTTGGCCCGCCTGGCCAACCGTTTTCAACTGGCCGACACCTCCTGCCGCCAGGCGGTGGCCGATATCCTCACCGCGATCCGCCAGGGCGGCGATCAGGCCCTGCTCGACTACACCCGCCGCTTTGACGCACCGGACATGACCAGTAACCAGCTGCGGGTCTCCGAGGCCGAACTGGTCGAGGCCTATTCGCAGGTCGATGCAGACCTGCTGGCCAGCATCCGCCTGGCCAGGAAAAGGATCGACGACTTTCATCAACGGGAGATGGAACACTCCTGGTTCATGACCAGGGAGGACGGCACCATCACCGGCCGGCTGGTCCGCCCGGTGGAGGCGGCCGGTCTCTATGTGCCCGGCGGCCGCGGCGGCACCACCCCGCTCGTCTCCTCGGTGCTGATGAACGGTATCCCGGCCGCCATCGCCGGGGTCGAGCAACGGGTGATGGTCACCCCACCCAATGCACAAGGCAAGGTCAATCCGGCCCTCCTGGTGGCGGCCCAGGAAACCGGCATCCGTGAGATCTACAAGGTCGGCTCCGCCTGGGCCATCGCCGCCCTGGCCTTCGGCACCGATACCATTCCGGCGGTTGATGTCATCGTCGGTCCAGGCAACCAGTATGTGGCCGAGGCCAAGCGTCAGGTGGCGGGCAGGGTGCGGATCGACATGCTCGCCGGCCCGAGCGAGGTTCTGATCATCGCCGATCAGACCGCCAAACCGGCCTTCATCGCCGCTGACATGCTGGCCCAGGCTGAACACGACCCACAGGCCCTCGCCCTGCTCATCACCACCAGCGCCGACATCGCCGACCAGACCGTCGCGGAACTGGAGCGCCAGCTGCCTCTCCTTGACCGGGCAGACATCGCCCGCACCTCCCTCACTGACCGCGGCGCCATTCTGATCTGCGATTCGCTTGCCGAGGCGCTGACCATGGCCAACGCCATCGCCATCGAACATCTGGAGCTGATGGTGACCGATCCCTTTGCCTGTCTGCCGACCATCCGCCACGCTGGCGCCATCTTTCTCGGCGATTACTCGCCGGAGGCCTGCGGCGACTATGTCGCCGGCCCCAACCATGTCCTGCCCACCATGGGCACGGCCCGCATCTCCTCGGCGCTCGGGGTGGAGACCTTCCTGAAGAAGAGCAGCATCATCTCCTGCTCGCCGCGCGCCTTTGCCGCCGACGCCCCTTCCATTGTCAATCTGGCCCGGCTGGAAGGACTGACCGCCCATGCCCGTTCGGTGACCGTGCGTCTCGAACAAAAAAAATGACGGGCCCTCAGAGCAGTGAGCTGTTCCGGCAGGGATGCGCCGCCCTCGATCTTGCCCTGGATGCGCCGGCCATCGCCCTCCTCGACCGTTATCTCAGCGAGTTGCGGCGCTGGAACGCCAAAATGAATCTGGTTGCCGATGCCCCCCTGCAGGAGATGATCGACAGCCACTTTCTCGACTCCCTCACCCTGCTGCCCCATCTCGGCCCGGGCAGCCATCCCGTGTTGCTCGATGTCGGCACCGGCGCCGGCTTTCCCGGTCTGGCGCTGAAATGCGCCGCCCCCTCCCTCGCCCTGACCCTGGTCGAACCGCGGGAGAAACGGGTGATTTTTCTCCGTCACATCGTCCGCCAGCTTGACCTTGCCGGGGTAGAGATCGTTCCCCGCCGACTGGAGAAAAAAAACATGGAACACATCCTCTATCCGCTCATCACCAGCCGGGCGGTTGCCAATGTCGCCGAATTTCTTGATCTGGTCGCTGCCTGGTGCCCCAGCGGCGGCACCGTCATCTGCATGAAAGGTCCACGGGCTGACGAGGAGATTGCCCAGTGGCAGACCTCTGCCTCATCGAGTCCTTTTTCCCTGCGAAACAGCATTTCCCTGCGCCTGCCATTCAGCGGCTCCAGGCGCACCCTGCTTTTTTTTACAAAAATTTAACCAGCCGGTGGTAATTATTTCATCGGCACCAGAAAGAAATCTTGCATGGTTGACCATGTTTTTATAGCATACGGCTGACTTGCCGGGGTAATCCCCGGCAAGTCAGCTGTTCTTCTTGTGGCACGCTTTGACAGAACACACCCAGCAACCATGATTACCGACAACCTCTTTTTTCTTTATGCGGCAAATTTCATTCTCGGCCTGATGGCGGGAGTCCTCATGCACCGCTCGGATTACTGCGTTGCCGGCATGTTCCGCGATATCTTTCTGTTCCGCCGCGCCACCATGCTCCGTTTTCTTTTTTTGCAGATCATTGCCACCATTGTGTTTTTCGAACTGGCCCGGAGAGCGGGATTGCTGTCTCTTTATCCCTTCCCGCTGCTCGGGCCGCCAACCCTGACCGCCCTGGACGGCGGATTTCTCTTTGGTATCGGCATGGTGCTGGCAGGGGGGTGCGTCG
>CAZUZJ010000096.1:0-8731 GCA_964624225.1 uncultured Desulfobulbia bacterium
GCCCTTGACGACCAGAGCCCGGCGGGCCAGGGACAGCCGCTGCAACTCGTCCGCCGACTGCCGCCGCTCCTCTTCCACTTCGGCAAGTTCCTGCCGGGCCGCCAGGCTCTCCACCTGTGCCTGCTGCCGGGCGGCAAGCCATTTCAGTTCATTGTCGATCCGCTCGACTTCCCGGCCAAGGCCAGCGATCTCCTCCAGGGCCACGGCCTGTTGAGTCCGCAATGCGGCAACCTCATCCTCGGGGAGCAGCTCCACCGCCTGCAGACCTGCCGCCAGCTCCTGGAGTTTTTGCTCTTCCTCCATGGTTTTCCGGTAGATCAGCCGTGAAATACGGGAATACTCTTCAGTGCCGGTGATGCGTTCGAGCAGATCGGCCCGCTCGTTATCCCGCGCCTGGAGAAAAGCGGCGAAACTGCCCTGGGCCAACAGCACGGACCGGGTGAAACGATTGAAATCAAGGCCGGTGAGTTCGGCCACTTCCTGCACGACCCTGCCCTTTTTCTCCTCCAGCAGCTCCGCCCGGCCATCCCGCAGAACGGCAAGCTCCATCACCGCCGGTTGCAGGCGGCCGTCGGCCCGGCTCCGGGCCCGGCGCTGGACCCATTTTGCCCGAAACCGGCCCCGCTGCACGGTAAATTCCACCTCGGCCCAGCACTCACCCGTGTGCCGGCTCATCAGTTCCTCGCTTTCGCCACTGGCAAGCCGTGGGGTCTGGCCATAGAGGGCGACGCAGATGGCGTCGAGCAGAGTCGATTTTCCTGCCCCGGTCGGGCCGGTGATGGCAAAGAGGGCGCTGGAGCCGAGGGGTGGGGCGTCAAAATCCAGGACAAAGGTGCCACGCAGGGAATTGAGATTGCGGATGCGCAGGACATTGATCTTCATGGCGACTCTTCCTCGGCCAGCAGCAGGAGCGCCTCGCGGAAGGCGCACAGCAGCTCTTCCCGTTCCTCGGCGCTCAGCTCCGCTTCCAGTTCCAACCGGCGGCCAAGGACATCTTCCGGGGTCAGATCGTCGAGCCGTTCCCTGATCGCAGCCTGCCCGAAAGCTTGCAACTCTGCCTCCCTGACCCGTCTGACCGCGAGGATATCCAGGGGCAGTTCCGCTGCCGCCGCCGCCACCTCTTCCTGCGGATCAATGGCCGCGCTCGCGCCGCTCACCTGCACCTCGACCCAGATCCGCCCGGCAATCGGGCCGGTGGCAGCGAGTGTCGTCAGGGACTGCCGGATCTCCGCCAGATTACCGCGGGCCACCGCCAGTCGCTGAAAACAGGGGACCGGGAGATCCTCCACCCGGGGCTTCGCCTCACCCTGAGCAAAGGTAACGGCTTTGACCACCTTTTGCCAGCCGGCCTCGCCAAAGGAGAGGGGAATGGGCGAACCGCTGTAATGGATGCGCGCATCGATGCGCTGGGCCCGGTGCAGATGCCCGAGGGCGATGTAGTCGAAGCCCTCCGGGAAAACAGAGGCCGGCATGTCCCCCAGGGTGCCGACAAAGAGTTCCCGCACCCCCTCGGAGGCGACGCCGCCGGCAACAAAGAGATGGCCGGTGGCGATGATCGCCGGAGGCGGACCGGCCGGGTCAAAAGAGGCGCGCAGGCGCTCCGCTGCCGCCATCACTCGCTGATAATGGGCCGCCATGCCGGCGACCAGGGCGCGGCTTTTTTCCTCATGACTTTCCCCGGCCACGGAGAGGCGCAGATCGCGGTCGCGCAGAAAGGGCACCGCGGCGATGATGGCGACAGGCTCCCCGTTCTTGGCAAAGATCGGCACCAGTTCCTCCTCCGGTTCTGCACCAGGTCCGCCGACGACATGGACATGAAGGAGCTGCAATAAATTACGCGGCGCATGGAGGGTGGCGATGGAATCGTGATTGCCGCCGATGATGACGACCTTGCGACACGGGGTGGAAGGGATGCGATAGAGAAAATCGTAGAAGAGGCGCAGGGCGTAATTGGGGGGGGCGGCGCTGTCGAAAACATCGCCGCAGACGAGCAGCACGTCGATTTCCTGCTGCCGGAGACAGTCGAGCAGCCAGTCAAGAAACTGGCCGTGCTCCCGCCGTCGATCCCGGGACATGAGGGAATGGCCGAGATGCCAGTCCGAGGTATGCAGAAGACGCAGGGAGGGACTCACGGATCACATGAGATCAAGGTTGCTGTTCTTGGCCCACTGCCGGATACGGAGAAACTCCTTTTTCAACTGCTCCAGTCCATTGGGTGTCTCTTCCATCTTGCCCTCCCGGGCGAGACGACCGAGTTCCGCGCCGGCATGGGCAAAGGCATGGGCACAGACAGTGGCCGCCGTGCCCTTGAGGGAATGGCAGACCTTGCGCAAGCGCGTCTCATCGCCAGCGGCAATGGCCGCCTCGGCCTCCTCCAACCATTGCGGCCCACTGACGTGGATGAGGTGGCGGAGAAGCTTTTTCGCCAGCTCAACCTTGCAATTGCAGCTGTCATAAAGAAAGGAGTCATAGTCGAGAAATTCCGCTCCCTTGCGTTTCGGTGTCAGGGTAACGGTTTTCATGCTGAGATCCTTGCCGAGAACCCGCTCCATCTCACTGCGCAAGGCATCCATGTGCACCGGTTTGGAAACATAGCCGTCCATGCCGGCGTCAAGACATTTCTGACGGTCCGCAGTGAGGGCATGGGCGGTGAGGGCGACGACCGGCAGATGACCGCCGGTCTGCTTCTCCCGTTTCCGCAACCGGGAGACCGCTTCGAAGCCGTCCATCTCCGGCATCTGGATGTCCATCAGGACCAGATGGAAATAATCCTCCCGGAGAGCGTCGAGGGCCTGCTGGCCGTTTTCCACGGTGGTGATCCGCCACCCCTGGGAACGGACCAGTTCGACAACCAGAGCGCGATTGATTTCCTCGTCCTCGGCCAGCAGGACATGGAGGGTCTGCTGACTTTCCCGGATGGAATGGCGGGTGACCAGCGGCATGCTGGCCACATCCTCCGGAGCGAAAGAGAGCAGAGTGCGCATGGCCTCCAGCAGCTCGTTCTTGCTCACCGGCTTCAGAAGATAGGAGGCAATCCCCACCTCCTTGCAGCGCACCGCATCGCCGCGCTGGCCGGTGGCGGTCAGCATGATCATTCGCGCCCCCCGGGCAACGTCGCGCAGGTGTTCGGCCAGTTCAAAGACCTGCTCGCCGCTCGGCAGGGAATCAAGGAAGATGATATCGAAATGATGCTGCCGGGCAAGGGCGAGGGGTGCCTCGCTGTTTTCCGCCACATGCACGCCTCTGTTCCACTCGCTGAGCATCTCCTTCAAAACAAAACGGCCGGCGGCATTGCTCGCCACCAGCAGAAAGGACATGGCGCCCAGGTCGCCGATCCGCACCGGTTCGACAACCTGACCCTGATGAACCTGGGTCTGGAGCAACAGGGTAAAATGCATGGTGGTTCCCTTGCCCTCCTCACTTTCAAGCCAGATCTCGCCATCCATCATCCCCACCAGCTGAGCACAGATGGTCAGACCGAGGCCTGCCCCGCCGTAACGGCGTGATGATGAGCCGTCCACCTGTTTGAAGGCGGCGAAGATGCTCTGCTGCTTGTCTTTGGGGATGCCGATGCCGGTGTCGCTGACCTGAAAATGCAGGGCGATGTCGCGGGCACCTGCCTTGCGCGTCAATCTGTCCTGTTCCTGCAGGGCAAGTTTACGGACCGACACGGCGATCTCCCCTTCCCGGGTGAATTTGACGCTGTTGCCCACCAGGTGCAGCAGCACCTGCCGCAGTCGGGCAGGATCGCCGATGAAGGCGTCCACCAATTCAGAATCAATATGATAGGCAAGCCGCAACCCCCTGTCATGGGCCTTGAAGGCAAGAATGCGCAAGGAATTACCGATGACATCACTGAGGCTGAAGGGAATGTGCTCGATCTCAAAGGTGCCGGCTTCCATTTTGGAAAAATCGAGAATTTCGTTGACCACATCCAGCAGCCGATGCGCCGATGTTCTCACCATTTCAAGAAAACGACGCTGGTCAGAGGTGAGATCGGAACCCAGCACCAGTTCGGTCATCCCCATGATACCGTTGAGCGGCGTGCGGATCTCATGACTCATGTTGGCAAGAAACTCGCTTTTCGCGGTATTGGCGGCCTCGGCCTCCTCCTTGGCCAGCCGCAGAGTCTTCTCGGTTTCCACCGTCCGGCTGATATCCTGAAAATCCTCGATGATGCCAAGAAAATTCCCCGCTTCGTCCCGCCAGGGGGTAGCGCGCAGTCGACAGACGATTTTCCCGCCGGCCGCTCGTTGTTTTTCGACCAGGTGCTCCACTGTTTCTTCCGTTCCATCCATCAACAGACGAAGTGCACATTGATCCGTATGGCAGGCATCACCGGGAAAAACCTCATGACACTTTCTGCCTTCGATATTTTCCCGCTTCTCGCCAATCAGACGGCAGAAGATATCGTTGACCCGCACCACTGTGCAATCCGAGGCGATAACCCGCATACCGTTGCCGGCGGTGTTGAAGATCTGCTCGAGCTGATGCCGGGAATTACTCATCGCGGCAAAGACATTTTCCCGCTCCCTGACAATGGTCGTGGCGATGCCGTTCAAGCGACGGAGGGCAACAAAAAACCCGCCACTCATGACGACAAAAATGGCAATGACGATGATCCAGTTCCGGTAGAAGATGAAATCGAGATGCTGACTTTGTTGCCTGCCGTACTCATCAACAGCGGCCAGCAGTTCCTGCTGGATCTGACGGACGACGAAAAAGGCGGCGTCAAAACCCTGCCGCAGCCTCTCCCTTTCCTGATCAATCAGCTCAAGACGAGGTGAAGACGGGGAGGGGAGCGAGCGAAAACGCTCCCGCCACTCGACGCTTTTTTGTCTGTTTTCTTCGAGGACGCCCAGGGCCGCATAAAATGTATCAAAAAGAGCCGGCTGGCCGACTTGCAGGGCAAGAGAACGGAATCGCCTGCTCAGACCGGCAAAATCAGAAGCGGCAGAGGTGGAAGAAATGGCGCTTTCCACATGGAGCAGGGAGGAAAGCAGCTGCCGCTCCCGGAGGATCTCCCCATCGATCTTTTTGGCAAGAGCGAACATCTCTTCCTGCAGATCACTGCGCAGGAGCCCCTCTTCCTTTACCAGATGAAAGGACCACCAGGTAAAGGTAAACATGAGCAGACCCATGCCCAGACCGAACAGAATAATAATCCTGAACAGACGGGGAATTACCGTTTTCACAGAGGATACGGACGTTGGCATAAAATAAATGTATATGAATTGCCTCTAATGGTAAAGCAGGAAAAAGGGGGATTCCTTTTTAACCGCTGCTTGTAAAATTGGTTCCCCTCTCCACTGAGAGGCAGAGCGGAATGACCACGGCACAGGACGAGCCAGGCAATGCAAATGACAGGTTGGGATGTTTCCAGCCAAGCGACAGGTAAAAAATCACGGAAAGCCTTTTTCTTCAGCCTGCCTTGGCCCCGTTCTTCAGGATGGGGCATATCCCGCTGTTTTCGACAAATACCCCACTCTGTTTCCTGCCGCGTATAGCGGCTGAACAGCTCCCTTCGCATATCACATTGAAATAAAAAGAAAACAAAAAAAATCCCTCCCTGGCACTCAAAATGCAAAATCGCCAATTGACAACGGTTTTCAATTTCAGCACAGTGGCATCTTTCCAGCGCACCTCCGGGAGTGACATGATGCGACAAAGCTATCTTCAGCATTTCGAAGACTATCTCCGCGCCCACCGACTGAAACTGACGGAACAGCGCCGGCTGATCGCCGACGCATTCTTTCAAAAAAAAGGCCACGTCAGCGCCGAGGAGCTGTACCGTCATATTCAGGAAAATATTCCCAGCATCGGCTTTGCCACCGTCTATCGAACCCTGAAGCTGCTGGCCGGGGCCGGATTGGCGACCGGGAAAAACTTCGGAGACGGCTTTGTCCGGTTTGAATGCTGTGTCCGAAACAACGGCCACCACGACCATCTCATCTGCACAAAATGCGGAAAGATTATTGAATTCGTCAACCCCCATATTGAAAAAATGCAGGAAATGGTGGCCAGGGAACATGGCTTTCGCATCATCGATCATTCACTTGATATCTATGGAATTTGTCAGGAGTGCTCGGCAAAGTAGAGCGTCCTGAATATTTTTTTACTGTCTTATTGATAATGAATTTCAATTTCTTTTTCACCAGGAGGAGATGTATGTGTCTCAGTAAAGTAAAACGCGGCCAGGTCGTGCAGATTGTCAAAATCACCGATGCGGACACCAGAACACAGTTCATCCGCTTCGGCATCGGTGAAGGCAGCCGGGTGCGCTGTCTGGAAAAGGTGCCGTTCGGCCCTTTCATGCTGCGCCACAACCGGCAGGAGATTGCTGTCGGTTATGAAGTGGCGAAAACCATTTTCGTCAAAGAGGAGGGGCGCTCATGAATTGCGACACATCCTGCGGTTGCGCGCGCAACCGCACCTGCACCGAGCAGATGAGGGAAGCTGGCAGACTGGTTCTGGCCGGCAATCCGAATGTGGGCAAATCGGTTATATTCAACTACCTCACCGGCATGTATGTCGATGTTTCCAATTATCCCGGCACCACGGTGGAAATCGCCAGGGGCAGAGCCGATGCCTGGGAGGTGCTCGACACCCCCGGCATCTACGGGGTTTCCTCCTTTAACGATGAGGAGAAGGTGGCCCGCGACATCATTGTTGACGGTGATGTCATTGTCAACATTGTTGACGCCACCCATCTGGAGCGCGATCTTTTTCTTACTCAGCAGCTGATCGACATGGGCAAAAAGATGGTGGTGGCGCTGAATTTTTATGATGAAGCGGAAAAAATCGGGCTGCGGATCGATGTTGACCTGCTCACGGATCTGCTCGGCGTTGCGGTGGTGCCGACCGTCGCCGTCAGCGGCCAGGGCCTGGAACAGCTCCGCGCTGCCATTACCCGGGCCAGGACAGGAAGGCAGGATCACCTGCTGCAGGAAAGACTGCGGCAGATGCTGTCCACCGCTGGTTCGCAGGCGGAAGCATTGATGATCCTCGAAGGGGATCCCTTTGTCGCCTTGCGGCGTGGGGTGGAGGCCGGCTCTGAACGGGAGGAAACATACATCAGGCGCCGCAACCGGGTCAATGACATCATCGGCCATGTGGTCAGCCAGCCGGAAAAGAGGAGGCAGGTGCGTGAGACAATCGGTCGGGCGGCGGTGCATCCGCTTACCGGTATTCCCATCCTCTTTCTGGTTCTCTACGCGGTCTACAAAACCATCGGCGTCTGGATCGCCGGCGATATCGTCGGCATTACCGAAGAAACCATCATGCAGGGTCATTATGAGCCATGGATTCGGAATGTCGTTAGCCGTTTTGTGACTCCGGAATCACCCCTCGGCCTGCTGTTGATCGGTGAATTCGGGCTGCTGACCATGACGGTTACCTATCTGCTTGGTCTGCTGCTGCCGCTGGTCATTGGCTTCTACATCGCCCTCTCCATCATGGAGGACTCCGGCTACCTGCCCCGCCTGGCTACCATGGTCGACCGGATGATGAATATGGTGGGATTAAATGGCCGGGCCGTCATCCCGCTCATTCTCGGACTTGGCTGTGTGCAGCTCGGCACCATCACCACAAGGCTGCTTGGCACGAAAAGGGAAAAGTCAATCGCCACGGTGCTGCTCAACTTTGCCGTTCCCTGCACGGCCCAGATCGGTGTCATCACCGGCATGCTGGCCGCGGTGGGCGGCAATATGGTTTTGCTTTACACCGTGGTCATTTTCACGGTGCTCGCGGCAACCGGGACCATTCTCAATCGCGTCCTGCCCGGCAAGTCGTCAGCGCTGCTCATCGATTTGCCGCCCATGCGGTTGCCGCGGCCCGACAATGTGCTGCGCAAGACCTTTACCCGTTCCTATTTTTTCATGAGAGAGGCCTATCCCTGGTTTTTTCTGGGATCCTTCATCGTGTCGCTGCTCCAGATTTCCGGCGGACTTGATCTGTGGCAGAGCCTGTTGATGCCCATTACCGAAGGCTGGCTGCAGATCCCGAAAGAGGCGGCCACCTCCTTTGTCATGGGCATGGTGCGCCGGGATTTCGGCGCAGCCGGGCTGACAGGGCTGGCCATGAATCCGGCCCAGGTGGTCACCTCGCTCATCGTCATCACCCTCTTTGTCCCGTGTATCGCCTCGCTGATGATCCTTTTCAAGGAAAGGGGGTCAAGGGAAGCCATGCTGGTCTGGGGCGGATCATGGGTGGTGGCTTTTTTTGTCGGCGGACTCTTTGCCCAACTGCTGGACATCATCTGATGCGGGAGCAAGAAAATGAAAATGTTTCCTTTGACACTGTTTGGACCGGCAGCATTTTTGACGACTGGCAGAACAGGGAAAGACATTCCTGTTGTTCAGTGCCCTCGGTGTGGGTATCCGGTTGATCGGCCCCACGCCTTCACCTGCTCACGCTGCCGGGCGGAGATCCCCCTGGCCCGCGGCTGCACCGGCTGCGGAAAATGTAAAAACTGATAATTGACGAAACCGCAAAAAGTCTTTTTCACTGCGGAAAGCACAGATAAAATAGTATGAATTACAGAGGGTCGCCACCATGTCCTCCGTGGCCTCTGTGGCCTCTGTGGTTGATTGCCGAGCGTTGCCAAGCCATCATAACATATTGGAGAAGAAAAGAATATGAGAGACAAAGTTGCATGCATTGTCGCCCTGATCCTGCTCGCTGCCGCCTCCACCGGTTGGGCCGCCGAGCCCGGCGGGCTGGAAAAACAGGT
>CAZUZJ010000097.1:0-8721 GCA_964624225.1 uncultured Desulfobulbia bacterium
GTTTTTTAACGAACCGGCCCTGACAATGACCCTGATCCACAAACTCCTGCAACGATCGGGCTGCAAGGCCCTTTTTGGTTATGCCAAAAGGGTTGACGGCGGTTTCGAACTGATCTTCCGGGCCCCGCCGGCGGAACTGTACAGCAGCGACGAAGAGATTGCCCTGCGGGCGCTGAACCGCGGCATCGAGGCCCTGGTCCTGGAGGCCCCGGCGCAGTACCAGTGGGAATACAAGCGCTTCAAGCGCTCCAGCCCGACCCAGCAAAAAAAACGCTACCAGTATTGACCCGGCCGATGAAGATCCTGATTGTCCAGACAAGCTATCTCGGCGATGTCATCCTCTCCACCCCGGTGATCGCCGGGGTCAGACAGGCGTATCCGGCGGCCGAGATCTGGATGATGACCACCCCGGCTGCCGCCGGGCTGGTCGCCCGCGATCCCCTGCTCGCCGGGGTGCTCATCCTTGCCAAACGCGGCAAGGATGCCGGCCTCACGGGGCTGGTTCAAATGGTGAAACGCCTCAGGGCAATGGCCTTTGATATGGTCTTTTCCCTGCACCGCTCCTACCGGACCGCCATCATCCTGACCCTGGCGGGCATCCCCGTGCGGATCGGATTCAGTGACGCCAGACTCTCCTTTCTCTATCATCAGCGCCGACGCCGCAACCCGGCGGACCACGATGTGCTGCGCAATCTGGCCATTCTTGATGACGGCAATTTTTTCCCTGTCGTCACCGATCTGCGGCTCTACCCGTCCTCAGCAGAAAACGGGGAAGCGGTTACCGCGGCCCAACCAGCCTCCCCCTACGCGGTGCTGGTGCCGGGCAGCGCCTGGGCGACCAAGCGCTGGCACCCGGAGGGATACCGCCGCACCGCCCTCTATCTGCTGGAACAGGGATATCAGGTGGTGCTTCTCGGCGGCCCGGACGATATTCCGGTCAACCGGCAGGTCGCTGCCGGCCTCCAGGTCCACGATCTGGCCGGGCAGACCAGTGTTGCCGATGCCATGGCTCTCATCCGCAACGCCGGGCTGGTGGTGTGTAACGACAGCATGGCCTTGCATGCCGCCTCGGCCTTCAAGGTTCCGACGGTGGCGATTTTCTGCGCCACCACCCCGCTTTTCGGTTTTGGTCCCTGGAAAAATAATGCTATGGTGGTTGAGAAGGAACTCTCCTGCCGGCCCTGTTCACGCCACGGCGGCCATCGCTGTCCAAACGGCACCGAGGCCTGCATGCGAAACATTGATTTTGATCGGATCGTTGCGGCGATTCACTCTCTGAGCACTCTCGTCTGATATGTACAGAATCGACTCACTCTCCGGATACCTGTTTGGTACCTGCCTGGATCTCGACCCGCAGGAACGAAATCGCCTCTTTGCCCTTTTTGCCAAACCGTCAGAACGGGCGCAAGGCATCCTGAACGGCCGGGCGCGGCCGGTGCTGACACAGATCGGCGCAACGGATCCGGTGATCATCAAATATTACCGGCGCGGCGGCATGGTCAAGCATCTGGTGAAAAGCCTCTATTTCCGCCTCGGCAAACCGCGGCCGCAGCAGGAGTATGAGATGATCGCCCACGCCCGCGCCTTAGGCATTTCGAGCCCCGAGCCGCTGCTCTGGGCAATTCGGGGCACTCTTTTTTACGAGGCCTTTCTCGTCACCAGGCTCGTCGAAAACCACCGCTCTTTTTTCGATGTGGCCCACCAGAATCCGGCCCACTGCCAACGAATCGTCGGCAGGGTTGCCGCCCAGATTGATCTCTTGATCCGCAACCGGATTTATCACCGGGATCTGCACCCCGGCAACGTGCTGATCGATGAAAACGAGCGGGTCTTTATCATCGACTTTGACCGGGCGACATTCACCTGCCAACATCCGGACAAACTGCGGATCGCCTACCTCAAACGCTGGAAGCGGGTCGCGAAAAAATATCGCCTGCCGGTAATTCTCACCGAGCAGCTTGCGGACGAAATCGACCGGCGCGCCGTTCGTCATCCGATTCGGCACTGCTCCTCCGGTGCCGGGGTTGAAGGATAAGAACCGGGCATGGGCCGCAAAGAGGCAGCCGCACCATATCAGCCAAGCCCGCCAATACGGCAATCGGGGGAGACCATGACCGGCTCTGCCCGGTCTCGGCCCACCATCGGCGCGGTAATCATTGCCAAAAACGGTGAAGATCTGATCGCGGACTGCCTGGCCAGCGTCGCCTGGATGGATGAAATCGTCGTCCTCGACAACAACAGCGAGGATGCGACCCGGGAGATCGCCGCCCGCTATGGGGCACAGGTCATCGTCGAACGGCATTGGCACGGTTTCGGTCCGCAGCGCCGACTGGCGCAAACCCAGGCAACGGCGGACTGGCTGTTCTGGATCGATATCGACGAGCGCATGAGTCCAGCCCTGACAAAACGACTGCAAGAGCTGCTGGCGGACCCCGCCCTTGCCCCGGATCTTGCCTACAGTGTTCCGCGCGCCACCGACTTCTTCGGCCGGACCATGCGCCATGGCGGCTGGTATCCCAATCGGGTCGTCCGCTTTCACCACCGGCTGCGCTATCGGTACAACGAGGCCCGCATCCACGAAAAACTTGATGTCCCACCAGCAAAGGTCCGCCCCCTGGCCGAGGACCTGATCCACCTGACCACCGAACGCCTCGACACCTACCTGAAAAAATCTGTTGCCTATGCCGACACCTGGGCCAGGGAAAGAGCGCGGCAAGGGCAAAGGACCTCGGTGGCCGCCATCCTGTTGCGCTCGCTGGCAGCCTTTCTCAACAAGTATGTTGCGCAGGCCGGCTTTCTCGATGGCCGCCATGGTCTGCTGTTGTCGATCCAGAGCAGCCACTATGTCTTCAACAAGTACCTCGGCCTCTGGATTTACGGCCACGGCTTCCGCCCCATCACGCCGGACAGGAAGCCGGCCGAAAAGCGCTCACCTGACTGATTGCCATGCACATCTGTCATATCAATCTGGCCAAGGGTTTCCACGGCGGTGAGCGGCAGACCCTGAACCTGCTTGGGGAACTCCGCGCTTACTCAATCAGACAAAGCCTGGTCTGTCCTCCGGGCAGCCGCCTCCAGCAGGAGGCCGAGGCGGCCGGGATCGAGACCATTGGTGTCAGGCATTGGCTGCGGGGGCATCGTCACCCCGCGTCGGGAACCGTGCTGCACTGTCACTGCGGCCAGAGCGTGCACTGGGGCGCCATCCAGCATCTCTGCCATCGGCAGCCCTATGTCGTCACCCGGCGCGTCGACAACCCGATCGGCCAAAACCCCTGGACCCGCTACTGCTATCAGCATGCCAGCGCCATCGCCTGCCTGAGCAGCGCCATCGAAATCGAAGTGGCAAAAATCGCCGGCTCAGTACGACGGGTGCGGATCCCCAGCAGTTACTCCGGCTTTCAGGCCGATCCGGAGAAGGTGACGCGGATCAGACAGGACTTTCCCGGCAAGATCCTGGTTGGCCAGGCCGGCAAGATGATCGTCCACAAGGGGTTCCGTTACACCATCGACGCGGCCAGACTCTTGCAGCGCCACTGCCCGCAGATCCATATCCTGCTGCTCGGCGACGGTCCCCTCTGGCCGGAGTTGCAAGACCAGGCCCGCGACCTTGTCAACCTGACCATGCTCGGCCATGTCGATGATATCGGCAATTATCTGGCCGCCCTCGACCTGCTCGTTTTCCCGTCCCTGCACGAAGGAATGGGATCGACGATCCTGGAGGCCATGCAGCATGGGGTGCCGGTGGTGGCAGCCAAGGCGGGAGGGATTCCTGATCTCATCGAAGACGGCGTAACGGGACTGCTGGTTGCCCCCGGCAATGCTCAGGCTCTGGCTGCGGCAATCAGGGCATTGCTGGAGCGCCCGGAGCTGGCCCGGGCCCTGGTGGCGGAGGCACGCCGGCAGCTGCCGCGTTTCTCACCACAGACCATGGCCGGACGATATCTGGAACTCTACCAATCGATAGCCACGGCAGCAGGTGAGCACTAACCGGCCTTGCTGCCGGAAAATTGCATTCGGTAGAGCTTGCTGTATTCACCCTCCAGGGCGAGCAGTTCCTCGTGCGTGCCCTTTTCGACAAGAACGCCGTCGGCAAGCACGGCAATCTGGTCCGCCGCGGTGATCGTTGCCAGGCGGTGGGCAATAACCACGGTGGTCCGTCCTCGCATGAGATTGGCCAGGGCCTTCTGGACCAGGGCCTCGGCCTCGGAATCGAGCGAGGAGGTCGCTTCGTCGAGAATGAGGATCGGCGCATCCTTCAACAGGGCCCGGGCAATGCAGAGACGCTGCTTTTCCCCGCCGGAAAGCCGGCCCCCCGCTTCACCGATGACGGTATCATAGCCGTGCGGAAATCCCATGATAAAATCGTGCGCATAGGCGGCTTGCGCGGCGGCGACCAGCTCCGCCTCGCTGGCCAGGCGGTTGCCATAGGCGATATTGTCCCGCACGGTTTCGTTAAAGAGAATCGGCTCCTGGGTGACGACCGCGATCTGCCGGCGCAGGTCAGCCACCCTGAGTTCACGGATATCGACCCCATCCACCTGGATGCACCCCGTGCAGACATCGTAAAAACGCGGAATCAGGTTGGCGAGGGTGCTTTTTCCACCGCCGCTCATGCCGACCAGGGCGAGCACCTGGCCGCTCGGGATAAAGAGATCGATATCCCGCAGTACCGGTTTGTCCGGACTGCCGCCGTAGTGAAAAGAAACGCTTTCAAAGGTGAGCGAATGGGGCTGGTTGGCGATTTTCCTGGGGTGTACCGGGTCCGTAATGGCGGGCGGCGTCTCGATGATATCGTAGATCCGATCCACCGCCGCCAACCCTTGCTGCACGGCATTGTTAAGACGACTCAGTTTTTTTACCGGATCATACAGCAGCAGGGTACAGGTCAGGAAACTGATGAACTTGCCCGGCGTCGAAATCCCCTGGATCACCTGCCAACCCCCGTACCAGATGACAAAGGCGACGGCGAGCCCGCCGAGCAATTCCATGATCGGCGACGAAAGCGTCCGGACAACGACATGGCGGATTTCCATCGTAAACAGATTGTCGGTTTTCGCATGGAAGCGAATCTTCTCGTGCTCTTCCATGCCAAAGGCCTTGACGATCTTGTTGCCGGCAATGGTCTCGTGCAGAAAGGCACTCAAGTCGCCCATCGCCTCATGACAGCCGGTACTGATGCGGCGAACCCGGCGCCCCAGTTCAAAGACCGGGAAATAGGCAATGGGCAGGATGAGAAAGGCAATGATCGCCAGCCGCCAGTTCATGTAGAGGATCACCGCCGCCAGGCCGATGATGGTCGAGGTGTCGCGCAGGGCGCTGGTGATCGTCGTTGACACCATGGTCTTGATGACATTGACATCGTTGGTAATCCTCGATATGAGCGCGCCGGTATGCTCGTTCTGGAAAAAGGCCAGGGAGAGACCCTGAATATGATTGTAGAGATCGTTGCGCAACCGGCGGATGATATCCTGGGCGACGTAGTTGAGGTAATATTCCTGACCATAGGTCGCCACGCCTCTGACCACCGCAATGACGATGACGAGCAGGGGAAAGAGCATGAGGCCGGTGGTATCCCGATTGACAAAGATCTTGTCGATCACCGGCTTCAGCATATAACCCATGGCCGAGGTGGTCACGGATACCAGCAGCATGCAGAAGCCCGCCACCAGAAATTTCTTCCTGTTCTGCCTGATCATGCCAAACAGATGACGATGGCGGGCTTTCAATTCAATGAACTTTGGTGATATCATGGAAAAATAATGAGCCTTCGTAAATGACGTCGTTATGCCGGCACCGGGTGCACCGCCCTGTTTCGTCTCCGCTATTTACATGACCGGACGCCGCTTGTAAACACCGCCGACGGAACTCAACCCATGTCCTGCCAACCTTTTTTTAGCGAGATTTTTTTCAGGCGATGCAAACTTTTTTCTCAAAACAGCCGTGTTACGATAACAAAGCATTATGATCAAGAAGCGGCCGGATTCCAGCCGTCTCATGCCGTTCCCATTACCCATGGAGGAAACACCCATGCAGACAAAACGCCCATCCGTCATCGCAGTCCTTCTTCTCCTGGCGCTGGCCGCCGCCCCGGCCTTTGCCGCCACCGATTACAGCACGATATCCACCGAGGAACTCAACGAAATGCGCGGCACCATGCGCGACGCCCCGGCCCAGGAACGCGAGGCGTTCCAGCGGGAATGGCAGCAGCGACTCAACAGCATGACCAGGGAAGAACGGCAACAGTACAGCGGCCCGCCGGCAAACGCCCCGCGAGACGGCGCCGGTGACGGTTATGGCCGCGGCATGGGCGGCGGGATTGGTGGTGGAAGAAGATAACCTTCTCTCTCCCCTCTCTCAATACCGGCCGGGCCTTGCGGCCGGCCGGTATCTCTCCTTCTGCTTCCGCCGATCCGGCGGAAATATCTTTGACCGTCTTTCCACAATGTGACAGAATAAGGGAAGAAAATTTATCATCATTCCTGTGTACCCTTCCTGCATTGAGACAAGGAGGCATCATGCGAGCCGGACTGCGCTTCAAGGTAATGGTTGTCCCCCTGCTGCTCATGTCGCTTTCCACGGTTTTCCTGGTCGGGGTTTCCCTCTGGGTGGAAAATTACCTGTGGACGCAAAAGGTTGACGAACAGTCACAGAGCCAGGCAATGCTCGCAAAGAAAAGTCTCACCGCCATCGAAAAACAGGCGCTGACCATCGCCGCCCTCGTCGCCGAACTGCCCGGTGTCGAAGAGGCTTACACCCTTGCCACAAGCGGCCAGGAAGGAGAAGGACGCACCCTGCTCCGGCAAAGCACCGATCCGATCCACCAGAAAGTCACCGAGACCCTCGGCATCAAAAAGTTCAAAATCCACTTTCACCTGCCACCGGCCAGAAGCTTCCTGCGCATCTGGGAAGAGGCCGGCAAAAAAGACGGTGGGGATGACATCTCAGGTTTTCGCCCCAGCGTCATCAAGGTCAACCAGGAGAAAAAACCGCTGTCCGCCATCGAGGTCGGCCGCGGGGGCTTCGAGGTGCGCGGCATCGTCCCGGTAACCGGAGCGGGAGGCAAACATCTCGGTTCTGTCGAGACCCTGCTGGAACTCAACAAGGTATTCGAGACCGCCCATATCCTTGACACCGATGACATGGCGGTGTACATGGGCGTCAAAGAGCTCGACATCGCCAAAGATCTGAAGGAAAAAAGGTTGCCGGAAACCGCGGGATTTGTTCGTATCTTCTCCTCCAACAACGGCAACACCGATCCCTATGTCGGCGCCGACCTCCTGCAACGCTGCGTCTCCGGCCTGGCGGCAGAAGAAAAGGACGGCCGCCTGCTCACCGCCATCCCCTTGCGTGATTTTTCCGGCGATCTCAAGGGCGCCCTGGTCTTTGTCCGTGATGCCAGTGCCGAACTCGCCTTCATCAAGACGCTGGAATGGACGCTGATCGGCGGCGGTGTCTTCCTGCTCGTTGCGGTCTGCCTCTTTCTCTATCTGTCAAGCTCCTCCATCATCACAAGTCTCACCTCGGCCATGAGCCGGCTCGAAGAGAGCAGCAGAAACGTCAGCCACTCCTCCAACGAAATCACCGTCTCAAGTCAGACAGTGGCCTCCGGCGCCTCCGAGCAGGCCGCGGCCCTGGAAGAGACATCCGCCTCCATGGAGGAAACGACGTCCATGATCAAGGCCACTGCCGCCAATTCCGCCGAGGCGGACAATCTGATGAAGCAGACGGCGACAATTACCGAACGGGCGAAAAATTCCATGGAGGAACTCGTTGTTTCCATGGGCGAGATTTCCCGGGCCAGCGAAGAGACCTCGAAGATCATCAAGACCATCGACGAGATCGCCTTTCAAACCAACCTGCTGGCCCTCAACGCCGCCGTCGAGGCGGCCCGGGCCGGCGAGGCGGGCAGTGGATTCGCGGTGGTGGCCGACGAGGTGCGCAATCTCGCCATGCGGGCGACCGAAGCGGCGCGCAACACCGCAACCCTCATCGAATCAACTCTGGAAAAGGTGAAAAAGGGAGCAATCATCGCCGGCAGCTCCAACGAAACCTTCAACGAGGTGGCGTCCGCCAGCCGAAAAATCGGCGAACTGATCAACGAGATCTCCATAGCCTCCCGCGAACAGGCCTTAGGGGTAGACCAGATCAACAAAACCATCACGGAAATGGAATCCGTCACCCAGAACAACGCCGCCTCGGCGGAAGAGTCCGCCGCCGCCTCCGAAGAACTGAAGGGCCAGGCAGCGCGGATGGAGGAAATTGTCCTTGCCCTCCAGAACCTTCTTGAGGGGAAAAACACAAAGGTGGCCAAACAGCCAGGCGTGGCAAGAGCAACGAAGCGGCCGGCCGAACCAGCGACCGCCGACCAGGCCCGCCTGCCCGGCCCGAAATCCGCAGCCCGGACCGCGGCAAAGCCCCAGAGCAAAAAACGCTCTGCCGAAGAGATCATTCCGCTGGAGGACGATTTTCAGGATTTCTGATGCGGCAGGCACACCATGCAGGTCCCGGAAAACCCGCAAAGCATGACGCCCATGGCTCCGGCGGTTACGGCGCGTTGTCGTAATAACAGCTCCTGCCGCAGTAATTGACAAATTCCAGACATCGCCCCTCTTTCCTGACATAACCGGGGGTGAGCGGGATCTTGCCGCCGCCGCCCGGCGCATCCACGGCATAGGTCGGCACGGCCAGACCGGAGGTGTGGCCGATCAACGAGCGCATGAT